>CABSNS010000020.1:0-11790 GCA_902479105.1 uncultured Collinsella sp.
CGCTGCGGGTACCGAAGCCGGTGCCGGTGCGGGAATTTGGTCGCAGGCAGAGGCGGGCACGGATTCGATGACGGGTGCGGGCTTCGGCGTCGCTTCCGGCTTGATCGTGGAATCTGCGGGCTTCACGGTGACGGGCGCGTCTGCAGCTGCAGTTTCAACCTCAACCTGCGTCGCGTTCTCGTTCTCGACGCTCGACTTTGCCTCGATGGGTGTGGATGCCATGGTGGTGATGCCGGCGTTGGCGTTCTCGGGGTCATAGACGACCGTAAGCGAGATGGCGGGCTGTGGCGTCTCGGGCCCCGGCGCCGACTCGGTAGTGTCTTGATCGTCGGGCTCGTTGGGCTGATCGTCCTCAGCCTCGTCGCCAAAGACGTCGCCGTTTTGGAACGCAGGCGTCTCGGGTTGGTTAGCGGCTTCTTCGGTTGTCGACTTGGGAGCCTCGTCGAGCTCCGCAGTGGCTTCCTGCTCGGATATGACTTTGGGATCGGTCGTGGCGGCGATTTCGGTTTCGGCTTCTGCTGTTACCTCAATAGCGACTTCGATCTCTGCCTCGGGCTTGGGTTCCGGCGCGGCTTCAACCATGGTTTCTGACTCGGGACGCTTAACGTGCTTAGGGCGCACGGCCTTGAGGTCCTTCTCGCCGCGCTTTTTCTTTTTGTAGGACTGCTTGGCGCCTTTGGCTGCCTTGGGCTTGCCCTCGCCCTTGGCAAGGGCGGCATCCCAGGCCTCGTTGGCGAGGACGGTGGCATACAGGCGGCCGCCTTTAAAGACAGTCAGCTTAATACAGTCGTCAAGCTCCTCGAGCAGCTCGCGCGTGGACTCAAAGCCCAGGTCATAAGCGGCCATGTCACCAGCGGCGAGCGCCTCTTCGACCTGCGTCATAAACGTTTGCTTGCCGCACCCAATCGCGTCGCGCAGCAGGCGATACAGATAGATGTGGTTGCCCAACGATAGCGTGGGCGTAACTATTGTCTTGCTCATGGCAAATCTCCTCTTTACACACCAAAGCATCTTACCATCGCACGGGGCGTGCCACCTCGGCGCCCAAGGCAAACGGGCGCGACCGTTGCCGGTTCGCGCCCGTTATACAGGTCGGTTATCTATGAGAGGCAAACGTGCTTAGTTGCCCGACGCCGTGCCCTGGCTCGAGCTGTCAGATGCCGTGCCGGACGCGGTTCCGCTCGAGCTGTTGGTGTTGCTGTTGTCGGTAGATCCCGTACTCGATGTATTGCCGTTCGTCTGGTCGCCCGTGCTCGGCTGAGAGCCGTCAGTCGTTTGGCTTGAGTCGGTCGTGCCGGATTGCGTGCCGCTGTTGTTCGCAGAGGAATCGACGCCCTGCGATTGATCGGGGGTGTTCGATGACGTGTCGGTGGATGTGGAGTTGCCCTGCGGGTCGTCCTGCTGGCTTTGCGATTGACCGGAGCTATCCGCGTCGTGCTCGGTCGTGTGCGACGAAAGGATTGGCTCGGGACGCTCGCCCAGGCCCTCACCGGCCGTAGTGATAAGGATGGCGCCAGCGCAGGCGATGACCGCGACGATGGCGATGGCGATCGAGAAGACGATGACCTTCTTTTGCGTCTGGCTGCGCTCTGCCGCCGCCTTGGCGCGCAGGCTGTTGGGGGCGACGCGCGCCGTGGTCGCGCGCCCCGCAATTTGGCGCATCTCCTGCGTAGTCGCAGCGCCACCCAGGTGCTCCTCGGCATCAAACTCAACGGGCTCATAGGCGCCGGCGGGGTAGTCGACGGCGGCGTGCGTACCTTTGAGGGCTTCGGCGCTGGCAGAGATAAAGTGGCGGTAGACCTGCGAGGACACAACGGTGATGACCGAGCTCACGGCGGCACCAATTACTGAGCCAGCGATACCGATCTTGGAGGCAAGTGCGACGCTCGTGGCGGCGGCTGCGGCGCCGGCGATGATCTGGGGAATGGAAATGTCGTCGAAAAGGCCCTTTTTGGGCGCGATGGCCATGGTCTGTCCGATGGAATGGTTTTCGTGAACGCCGTTGTTGAGTGCGGCCGGTGTCATGACGCGCGTGCGCGGCGCGTCGGTGTACTTGGTTGTCATACGGGGCCCTCCCGGTGTAAATCTGCTTCGTTTCATTCAGCCATCAGGGTACCCACCAGATGTGAATCGTACGTGACATTTAACAGATACCATCAACTCATCAATAGCTCACCAAGTTGGTGGGATGCGGTTGCACCCGGCGGTTGAACTACAATAGGGCTTGCTAATTGTTGTGAATGGCGTCTACGCACGGGAGCATTCTTATGAATCTTCACCTTTCTCAGTCTGATGGCTTTTTGCGTGTGGCGGCGGCGTCGCCGCGGATTCGCGTTGCTGATGTCGAGGGCAATGCCGAGGTTGCGCTGGCGGCTGTTCGCGAAGCTGCCGAGTGTGGCGTTCGTGCGTTGGTGTTGCCCGAGCTTAATCTGACTGGCTATACCGCGGCCGATCTGTTCCATAACCGTACATTACTGCATGCCTGCGAGACCGCACTGGCACATATTCTCGATGAAACCCGCGAGCTGCCGACTGTCTTTACCATCGGTCTTCCCGTTGCAGTTGCCGAGAATATCTACAACTGCGCCGCCGTGTGCTGCGCGGGCGAGCTTTTGGGCCTCACGGCCAAGAAGTATTTGCCCAACTATGGCGAGTTCTATGAGCGCCGTTGGTTTGCTCCGGCGCCTGCGGATCCCGTGTGGGTTGAATTTGCCGGTCAGGGTCCGGTCCCGCTGGGTTCGGGGCTTGTCTACCGTTGCTGTGATGAGGGCGCCGAGGACCTGGTGCTGGGCGTTGAGGTCTGTGAGGATCTGTGGGTGCCGGCACCCCCTTCGACCGAGATAGCGCTTGCCGGTGCGACGGTAATTCTCAACCCGTCGGCCTCGGACGAGATTATCGGTAAGGCAGACTATCGCCGCAGCCTTATCTCTAACCAAAGCGCGCGCCTGTACTGCGCCTATGCCTACGCGGATGCGAGCGAGGGCGAATCCACGACCGACATGGTCTTTGCGGGCGAGAACCTCGTCTATGAAAACGGCTCCAAGCTCGCCGCGACCAAACTGCTTACTTGCGATATGGCCATCGCCGACGTTGACCTTGACCGCCTGGTTGCCGAGCGCCGTCGTTCGACGACGTGGACCCGCGCGGACGATGTGCCGGAGGCCACGACCGTTGAGTTTTCGTTTGAGGGCGTGCTGACAGACGAACCTGTCTTGCGCGATGCACTCGGCATCGACCGAGTCTTCCCCCGTGCGCCCTTTGTGCCGGCCGACCATGGTGACCTGGCCGAGCGCTGCGAGACCATCCTCGACCTGCAGACCGCCGGCCTCAAGACTCGCCTTGCCCATACGGGTACCAAGGCTGCAGTCATCGGTCTTTCGGGCGGCCTGGACTCCACGCTGGCACTGCTTGTGACCGTGCGTGCCTTCGATGCACTGGGGCTGCCGCGCACCGGTATCACTGCCGTGTCCATGCCCGGCTTTGGCACGACGCATCGCACCAAGTCGAATGCCGAGTCGCTCGCCCGCGACCTGGGTGTGAGCTTCCGCGAGGTTTCGATCCACGCGGCCGTGGAGCAGCACTTCAAGGACATCGAGCATGATCCGGCCGTGCAGGACGTGACCTACGAGAACAGCCAGGCCCGCGAGCGCACGCAGATTCTGATGGATCTGGCCAACCAGGCTGGCGGTTTTGTCATCGGCACGGGCGACTTGTCGGAGCTGGCGCTCGGCTGGGCTACCTATAACGGTGACCACATGAGCATGTATGCCGTCAACGCGAGCGTGCCCAAGACGCTTGTGCGCCATTTGCTGCGTTATGCCGCCGATGTCTTTGGTGGGCGTATTGCCGAGGTCTTGCTCGATATCCTCGATACGCCGGTGTCCCCCGAGCTTTTGCCGCCCACGGGCGACGGCGAGATTGCGCAGAAGACCGAGGATTTGGTGGGCCCGTACGAGCTGCACGACTACTTCCTCTACTACCTGCTGCGTTTTGGCTTTGAGCCGGGCAAGATCTACCGCATGGCGCTCAAGAGCTTCGAGGGCGTCTACGACGCCAAGACCGTCCACACGTGGCTGCGTACGTTCTATCGTCGCTTCTTTGCCCAGCAGTTTAAGCGCAGCTGCCTGCCCGATGGTCCCAAGGTGGGTTCGGTGACGCTCAGCCCGCGCGGCGATTGGCGTATGCCGAGTGACGCCAGCTCGCGTCTGTGGCTCGCGCAGATCGACGCGCTCAATGCAATTGACTAAGGTTGGCTAAATTGAACCAATGCGGGGGTTGCAAGCGTTACACTTTTGCAATCTGATGGCCCGTATCGCGCGGCGCTCTTGTCGGAGCGCCGCGTTTTTTATATCGAAAGGTGGCACCATGCAGGCATCGCAGCGTCTCGACCGCTTTGGCGCGGAGGTCTTCGCTTCGCTCAACAACAAGCTTCTCGCGCTGAAGGCTCAGGGCAAGACCATTTACAACATGAGCGTGGGCACGCCCGACTTTAAGCCGTACGACCATGTGGTCGAGGCGCTCACGCAAGCAGCCCAAGATCCCGAGATGTGGAAGTATGCCCTGCGCGACCTACCCGAACTCAAGCAGGCCGTGTGCGATTACTATGAGCGTCGCTTTGGCGTTTCAGGCATTACGCCGTCCATGGTGCAGTCGTGCAACGGCACACAGGAAGGCGTGGGCCATTTGGGCCTGGCCCTGCTCGATCCGGGTGACACCATTCTGGTTCCCGATCCGTGCTACCCGGTCTTTGAGGCGGGTGCCAAGATCGCCGATGCCAAGCTCGAGTACTATCCGCTGGTTGCCGAGCACAATTACCTGCCCTATGTGGCGGGCATCGATCCCGAGGTGGCCGATCGCGCCAAGTATATGATCGTGTCACTGCCCGCGAACCCGGTGGGCTCGGTGGGTACGCCCGAGGCCTATGAGGAGATCATCGCTTTCGCCCGCGAGCACGACCTGCTCATCGTCCATGACAACGCATACTCCGACATCGTGTTCGACGGCGAGCCGGGCGGAAGCTTTTTGCAGTATCCCGGCGCGCTCGAGGTGGGCGTGGAGTTTTTCTCGCTCTCCAAGTCGTTTAACGTCACCGGTGCGCGTATCGGCTTTTTGGTCGGCCGCGAGGACGTGGTCTCTGCCTTTGCCAAGCTGCGCGGCCAGATCGACTTTGGTATGTTCTTCCCGATCCAGAAGGCTGCTATCGCCTGCCTGAACGGTCCGCGCGATGAGGTCGAGGCGCAGCGTCTGAAGTACCAGGAGCGCCGCGATGCCCTGTGCGACGGTCTTGAGGGCCTGGGCTGGGAGCGTCCCAACGCGCATGGCTCTATGTTTGTGTGGGCCAAGCTTCCCGGTGGTCGCACCGATTCCATGGCGTTTTGCGAGGAGCTCATGGAGAAGGCCGGCGTTGTGGTGACGCCGGGCGCGAGCTTTGGCCCTTCGGGCGAGGGGCACGTGCGCATGGCGCTGGTCCTGCCGCCCGATCAGATTGCTTTGGCTGTCGAGGCCATTCGCGAGGCGGGCCTGTATTAGAAAGGTATTTCGACTCGTCAATAGCTCGAAACCGATTTCGTGCAGTTATTTTACGAATTCTGCAAATAATTTCGGTAAACGGTCGATATTTGGCTGCGAATAGGAGCATAATCAAAGTCCCGATTGGATGTATTGGGATTACGGCAAGCCGCTCGGGTCGTTCCCGGGCGGCTTGTTTGTGGAGAGAGATGGGAGTTTCTAATGGTTAACGAGAAGAAGGTCGCTATTGTCGGCTGTGGTTTCGTCGGTTCGTCTTCGGCGTTCGCGCTGATGCAGAGTGGTCTGTTCTCCGAGATGGTCCTCATCGACGTGGACAAGAACCGTGCCGAGGGTGAGGCCCTGGATATCGCACACGGCATGACGTTTGCCGAGCCGATGAAGATCTACGCCGGCGATTATTCCGATGTCGCCGACGCCGCCATGATCGTCGTCACCGCTGGCGCCGCCCAGAAGCCCGGCGAGACCCGCCTGGACCTGGTCAACAAGAACGTCAACATCTTCAAGTCCATTATTCCCGAGATTAAGAAGTCCGGCTTCGACGGCATTCTGCTGATCGTCTCCAACCCGGTTGATGTTCTGACCTATGCCGCCATTAAGATGTCCGGTCTGCCCGAGGGCCACGTCATCGGTTCCGGCACCGTGCTCGACACCGGCCGTCTGCAGCAGATGCTCGGCGCCCACGTCGAGGTCGACCCGCGCGACGTTCAGGCCTACGTCATGGGTGAGCACGGCGACTCCGAGTTTGTTGCTTGGTCCAGCGCTCAGGTTGCCGGCGTTCCGCTGAACACCTTCTGCGAGCTTCACGGCCACCTGGAGCACGAAGCCGCCGAGAAGCGCATCGCTGAGGACGTCAAGAACTCCGCCTACACCATCATCGAGAAGAAGCACGCCACCTACTACGGCGTCGCCATGGCCGTTAAGCGCATCTGCACCGCTGTCATGCGCGATGAGCAGACCGTTCTGCCCGTTTCCTCGCTCATGGTGGGCGAGTATGGCCTGTCCGATCTTGCCATCTCCATGCCGACCGTTGTTGGTCGCGACGGCGTTGTCTGCCGCGTTCCCGTGCCGCTGGACGATGACGAGCAACATGAGCTCACCGCCTCCGCCAAGGCCCTCAAGGACATCATCGACAGCGTCGACTTCTCCTGCTAAATCAAGCTCGTTAGAGCGAAAAGCTACAATGAAGGCGTCCGAGCCCACACGGCCCGGGCGCCTTTTTGGTGCAAAGTAACCTGACCCCAATGCACCATAGTTGATGGGAGGGCCATGTCGGATTCGCCTAATTTTTTGACCTATGCCCAGACGGCGTTTGATCCGTTTGAGGAGCGGCCGTTCTGCGCGGTGGATAGCCTGGTCTTTGCGTGGTTGTCCTATTTGTGTTTGCCGGGTGATATGGCGGAGCTGACGAACTGGCAGGGCCTAGACGTACGCGAGCTGCTGCGTGCCGAGTGCTACCGGGACATGATTGGCGACTTGTGGGACCCAGAGGGGAGCAGGGCCTTGCTGGAGGCCGTGGCAGCAAGCCCTCGCTACCGTGGCGTGCACGTTTGCGGCTATCGTGCCGTGAGCGATGTGGTGGCGACGGAGCAGTTTGCAGCCATGGCGTTCCGGTTTCCGGCGGGGTTTAGTTATCTCTCCTTCCGGGGGACCGACAGCACGATTGTGGGCTGGAAAGAGGACTTTAACATGGCGTTCCGGTGTCCTGTGCCGGCCCAGGAATCCGCGGCGCGTTATGTGGACGAGGCGGCGGATGCGATTGACGGGCCGCTTTTGTGCGGAGGTCATTCCAAGGGTGGAAACCTTGCGGTGTACGGTGCGGCGATGTGCTCCGATGTCGCCCGTGAGCGAATCGAACGGGCGTATTCCCATGATGGTCCGGGCTTTGTCGAGGAGTTTCTGAGCGGCAGCGCCTTTGCCGATCTTTCCGGTCGAATCGATAAGACGCTGCCTCGGTCGTCGATCTTTGGCATGATGTTCGAGACACAGGAGGACTATGCCATCGTTGAGAGCACCGAGTTCAGCCTGCTGCAACACAATCCCTTTAGCTGGGTGGTTGATGGTCGCGACTTCGTGTACTGTGAGCACCTGTCCGCCGGTGCTCGATATGTTGATGGCTCCATTCGCGAGATGCTGCTTGCAGTGTCACCTAGCGAGCGCGAACGTTTTGTAGATGCGTTGTTCTCCGTGTTTGAGGCTACGGGTGCTGAGCGGTTTGCGGATATCGCTGGGAATCTGCGCGAGAGCCTGCCCGTGATGCTCCAGGCTGCGCAAGGCTTCGACAAGGAAACGCGACGCTTTGTCTCGCAGACCATCGTGGCAATCCTTAAATGCGCACTGCTGCCCAAACGGCCCCAGATCGACATGTCCGCTGCCGGTAAGAGCCTGGCAGAACAACTCGAGGCGTGGCAGTCCGAACTTCTGCGCTAACCATTGGTGCAAAGAAACCTGGCCCCAATGCAGCAATCTTCGATGCGCTTGGGGCGGGCTTGACCGCTATACTGGTTCGTGCCGAAATCGATCTAGAACGGAATGCCGTATATGAAAATCAATCATGCGATTCTGCATATCCTGGACTTTGACTCTGCCGTTAACGTCATGAGCCAGCGTGAGCTCGATATCGAAAGCCGTACCGTGCGCAATTTCGTAACCACGCATCTGCGCCGCGCACGCACCTCGGCCGACAATAAACGCGCCACGTTTGCCGAGAACTCTGCGTTTGGCGGCGAGCTCAAGGGCTATTTCTTTGGCGAGCGCGAGTTTGTGGACCTGTCGCAGCAGATTGCGGAGTTTATCTCTTCCGAACTCACCAAGGCCGAGAAAGCCGAGTCCACTGACGTGCTCGTGGCGGACTTTGATGACGATGAGGATGCCCGCTGGTTTGCCGTGATGCTGCTGGGCTCCAAGCAGGCTTTTATGCACGAAGTGGGCCGCGAGGAGGGGGAGGTGCGCAACGATATCGCGCGCCACTACGCCATTCTGCCAAACCCCTCGCAAAAGGTGCCAAGCTATGCCATCGTGCGCGCGAGCACCATGGAGATCGGCTATGTGGATAAGAAACGCAAGATCGCCGGCGAGGACCGCATGCTTATCCCCGACGGCCTGCTGCAGTGCGACACGGGCGTATCAGGCAAGGAGGTCATCGATACCGTGACGCGTGTGGTCGAGGAAGTCGCCGAGGAGCACGGTGCCAATACGGCCGTAGCGCTCGCCAAGGTTAAGGCTGCCGTTGCCGAGAAGGTTGAGGATGACGAGGAACTGCCGCCTTGGGATATTGTCGATGAGGTCTTTGAGGACGAGCCGGTCATCAAGGAGAGCGTGCGTGCGGTGCTGACCGAGGAGAAGGTGCCTGAGCGCGTTCCCGTGGAGCGCAAGCAAGTTGAGCGCGCGGCCGTGCGTAATCACAAGATCCGTACCGATACGGGTATCGAGATCAGCTTCCCGGCCGAGATGGGTTCGAACTCCGAGTACATCGAGTTTGTCAACGAGCCCAACGGCCTCATCTCCATCGAGCTCAAGAATATCGGCAGCATCGAGAATCGATAAGTTGCGTTACGTCTACAGCGGGAAAGCGAAGGCCGAAGCCCTGGATGGGGTTTCGGCCTTTTTTGCTTGGGGCTGAATTGCGTCGCTGGTTGAACACAAGCCAGCGAAAACGCCCCTAGGCGAGCAAGGTGACGTGAAAGAGGAGGGAAGCGTACTTCGGTACGCGACCGACGATTGAACGTCAGATTGCCGCTCTGGGGCGTTTGCAGCGTCGACTAGTTACGCGGTTTGGTGAAAACCGCGTAACCCTACAGTTGGCGCAGGCCTTCCTCGAGGCCGGTCTTGCTGTCGGTCTTCTCGTCGCGCATCTTGATGACGCGGGCGGGGACACCGGCCACGACGGCACCGGCGGGGACGTCCTCGACGCACACGGCGCCGGCGGCAACAACAGCGCCCTTGCCCACGCGTACGCCCTCCAGGACCACGGCGTTGGCGCCGATCATGACGTCGTCTTCGATGATGACGGGCGTGGCGCTTGCGGGCTCAACGACGCCTGCCAACACGGTTCCAGCGCCGATGTGGCAGTTCTTGCCCACGGTGGCGCGGCCGCCTAGCACGGCGCCCATATCGATCATGGAACCCTCGCCGATAACGGAGCCGATGTTGATGATGGCGCCCATCATGATGACGGCACGGTCGCCAATCTCGACGCGGTCGCGGATGATCGCGCCCGGCTCGATGCGGGCGTTGATGCCCTTAAGGTCGAGCATGGGCACGGCGGAGTTGCGGCAATCGTTCTCCACGTCGTAGTAATCGATGGAATTGGCGTTGGCGTCCAGGATGGCCTTAAGCTCATCCCAGTCGCCAAAGACGGTCTTGCCGCGACGACCGCCGTAGACATGTGCGTCGCCCCAGGCAACCTTCATGCCGGGCTTCTCGCGCACGTACAGCTTGACGGGCGTCTTTTTGGGCGCGGTGGCGATGTAGTTGATAATCTCCTGTGCATCCATCTCGGCTGCGTTGCTCATTTGCTATCTCTCCTTTGGGCGGGTTCGGTTGATACCTGGTTAGGCAAACATGACCTGGTCGAACGTATAGAAGCCGGGTTCGCGGGCGACGAGCTTCTGCGCGGCTGCCAGGGCGCCGTTGACAAAGATCTGACGGCTCGTGGCGCGGTGCGTGAGCGTGACCTCCTCGTCCTGGCCAAAGAAACCCACCTCGTGCACGCCGGCGACGGTGCCGCCGCGCAGCGAGTGCATACCGATCTCCTTGGAGTCGCGCGCGCCGCACATGCCCTCGCGACCGTAGACGGGGTGGTAGCCTGCTTCGGGCTCGGCCTCGACTACGGCGTCGAGCAGCAGCTTGGCGGTGCCGCTGGGGGCGTCGACCTTTTGGTTGTGGTGAGTCTCGACAATCTCGCAGTCAAAGCCGGGCAGCTCGCGCGTGGCCTGGGCCACTAGATGACGCAGGGCTGCGATGCCGATGGAGTAATTGCCCGAGTGCATAACGCGGGTGTTCTGGCCCAGCTCACGCAGGCGGTCCATCTGCTCGGGGGTGTAGCCTGTGGTGCCCGAGACCAACGCCGCGCCCGTGCGCTCGACATAGGCGACGACGGCTTCGAAGGTCACGACGTTCGAGAAGTCGATGATAATGTCGGCCGCCGGGGCGCTCTCGAACTCGGACAGATCAAAACCGATCTGGGCGACGATATCAAAAACGGGCTGCCCGCCGGCGTCGACAATGCCTTCGGCGGTAGTGCGGATGAGCGAGCCCATGCGGCCCGTTCCCATAATGACGGTCTTAATCAAGCAGACCAGCTCCCTTCAGAGCATCGGTAAGTGCAGCGCGCGTGTCGTCTGCCATGGGGCACAGCGGCATACGGTAGTTTGCCTCGATCATACCCATCTGGGCGAGCGCCTCTTTGACGGGGATGGGGTTGACCTCGCTAAAGAGGGCATTGATGAGCGGCTGACCGGCAATCTGGATATCGCGGGCGCGCTCCACGTCGCCGTCCAAATAGGCGCGGCACATGTCGTGCACGAGCTGCGGCTGAACATCGGCCCACACGCTGATGGTGCCCGAGGCGCCTAGGCTCATGAGCGGCACGGTAAGCGCGTCCTCGCCCGAGTACATGCGGAAGTCATCGGATAGCAGGTGGGCGATCTTGGCCGCGTAGGCGACGTTGCCCGAGGCCTCCTTGATGCCCATGATGTTGGGGTGCGCGGCCAAGCGCTCTACGTTGCGCTCGCTGATGCCGCAGCCACAGCGGCCAGGGATGTTGTACAGAATGCAGGGGATGTCCACGGCGTCGGCGACGGTCTTAAAGTGCTGATAGATACCCTCTTCGTTAGACTTGTTGTAGTAGGGGGTAATGAGCAGCAGACCATCGGCGCCCAAGCCCTGGTAGGCGAGCGACTTGGTGAGCATGGTCTGCGTGGAGTTGGAGCCCGAGCCGGCGATGACGGGGACACGTCCTGCAACATGCTTGACCACGGCGGCGACGACGGAGTTGTCCTCGTCATCGGTCATCGTGGCACTCTCGCCGGTGGTGCCCAGGGTGAGGATGGCGTCGGTGCCGTTTTGCAGGTGGAAATCGATAAGGCGCTCGAGCGCGTCAAAGTCGACGCTGCCGTCCTTTTTAAACAGCGTAACCAGGGCGACGATTGAGCCCTCGAGATTGCGGATGTCCATGTTCTTCTCCTTCGCCTCCGCGATCTGGATGCGTTTGTTCCTGTCTCTTATACACATCTGACGCTGCCGACGAATTAGACGGTGTAG
>CABSNS010000021.1:0-11611 GCA_902479105.1 uncultured Collinsella sp.
GAGACAGGCGGGGATAGGGGCAGTCCTTGCAATCCGGGGAATGGCTGCAAACAGGCTCCGGCAGCGGCTCCTGCTGGAAGCCGGGGATATGCGGGAGAATGAGTCTGAATTGAATCGTGCCGTAAATTTCCATCATCTTTTCCTCCTGTTAAAATGAAAAATGCCGGACTTTTCTGTCCGGCCTGCGTGGATGCTTATTTCATTGTCATGCCGCTCTGCTCCGGCGCGTCCCGCTGCCGCGGCAGGCCGGCTCATTCAGGACGAGATCCGCGAGCTCAGCGGCTGACAAAAAATCCCGAAAGATGATCTTTCGGGATTTTTTCATAGATGATGTTGTAGCGGACATTGCAAAGCGGGACGTTGTTATTCCCCCATCTCATCGTCAAAGTAAGGAACAGTTCATTACAGCAAATCGGATACTATCTATTCCGATCCTTTCTCTTTTTTGCGGCTACAAACCCAATCAAGAACGCCAGATTCATAAAAAGCACAATGATGCTACCTTCGATTTTACAGCTGCCGCCGGACAGAATCGGATTGCCGTGAATCGTCATATCAAACAAGTGAGGATAATCTTCCGCCAGAGAGACTCCTCCCAGAATGATCGCGCCCACACCGTTCCACAAAAAATGGATCACGATCGGCGCGATCAAGGAACCCGTGTATTCCAAAACCGCCGTCATAAAAAGGCTCATTGTGATGACATTGAGCACAGGAAGGATTCCTGCCTCAAACGCGCCGCCGTGCGCAAATGTAAATAAGCCCGTAGATACGATAATCGCGGCGGCGATGCTACCGTTACTTTTTATCATCTGGTATAAATAGCCGCGAACCAGCATTTCCTGCATAACGGTATTGAGAAAAGCCGCAAGCAGCCACAACCACAGCATAGCGATTTGATTTTTGCCCTCTATCTGTACAACTCCGAGGATAGATAATATCCCCACAGATGCCCCCAGCCAAATCGTCCCTGTTACGCCGCCCAATATGATGTTATAAACAGGCTTCCCGGTCAGATGTAATCGTATCTTTTTCTGATCTGCCAGCCAGAAAATAAGTGTGATCGCAATAACGGACAAAAGCGGGATCAGTTCTGCCCAAAATCTCCAGATTACCGCACTTGCGGTATCCGGTATCGGGATAACCGATACGCATATGGCCCAACCCACAAAAAAGATGATCGTCTTTATTGATACCGATAGAACTTTTTTCATACAATACACTTCCCTGTCCAATTCAAACATCAATGTGTCAACGCAAAAAGCCCGCCGCAATTTGACTAAAATCACGGCGAGACTTATGGTGGAGCCGAGGGGGAAGCAGTCGAACTCAACGCCTCCCCCTTTAACAAAAGGGGATTCGTCGGTCCAATACTCATCCAGCGAGAACCAGTCCCGCCACGTGATTTCCTGCTTGTCGTCCTCGGAGAACCACATGCTCACGACGAGCTTGTCGTCGTACAGATAGACCTTGTCCACGAAATACTCGAAGACCTGGTCTCGAATCTCCGGGTCGTTCACGTCGGCATGCAGGAACTTGTCGAAGTACGCCTGGATGCTGTGCCTGTCCTCGCACAGCGACACGCGGACGTTTTCCGTCCCTATGGCATCGTTCAGGGCGCTCTTCTGCTCCTCGAGCTGCGCGAGACGTTGTGTCACCGTATCGCTGACCACGCCCCTCTCGATGACCTTCACGAGGTTTGCAAGGCTTTTCTCCACTTCCCTGCGCTTCGCCTCCAGCGCTTCGAGATACGCGGCGTCGTTGTGGTTCCTCTCGTAATACTCCGCCGCATCCAGGGCGAGCGCCGTCACGTTCTCCTCGTCGTCGACGATGTTGTGCAGGGCGAACAGCACCATGTCCTCCAAGTCCCGCTTGCGGGCCTTGTGCAGGTGGCACTCTTTCCTGCGCTGGGCGGAGCAATAGTAGTAGTAATACGTCCGCCCGGTCTTGCTCGTACCTGACACGCCCTGCATGGTGCTCCCGCACTCACCGCAATAGAGCTTGCCCGTGAGCCAATAGCGCGGGGCGTCGGCGTCGTCCATGCCGTGCGCCCGCTGGGAACCCTTGCGCTTGTTCTCGGCGAACCGCCTTTGCGCCCTATCGAAAGTCGCCTCGTCGACAAGGACGGGCATTCCGCCGGCGACCGTGATGTCGCCGTGGTGGTACTCGCCGATGTAGGCGCGGTTCTTGAGCATCTTGTTCAGCATGTTCACGCTGAACTTCGCGTTCCTCGGCGTGCGCAGGCCCTGCGCGTTCATCTCCTCGGCAATGGCCTTCAGCGGCCTGCCCGACGCGTATTCCTTAAACGCCCACTGCACGAACGGCGCCGTGCTCGGGTCCGGGATGTACTTCTTCGTGGACCTGTCCACGTCGTAGCCGAACAGCTTGTGGCCGTTATACAGGGCGTGCTGCGCGTTGTAGTCCATGCCGCGCTGGATGTTCTGCGACAGCTGGCGGCTGTAATACTCCGCCATGGCCTCCATCAACCCCTCGATGAGGACGCCTTCGGGTCCCTCCGTCGGGATGTGCTCGGCCAACAGGTGAATCTCGCATCCCGCGTCGCGGATTTTCTTCTTCGCCATCGCCAGAACGTATTTGTCGCGTCCCAGACGGTCGGTCTTCCACATGATGAGGGTATGAGGACGGATTTTTGCGACTTCCGACAGCATCTGCTGGAACCCCGGTCGTGCGTCCGTGGTGCCGGATATTGCCGCGTCCTCATACTCCTGCACGATTTTGAAGCCGTGCGCATCCGCCCAATCGTGGGCAAGCTCGCGCTGCTGGTCGATGCTCGCGTCGTTCTGCGAGTGGGACGAGAAGCGATAGTACGCTATCGCAAGATTGTTGTCGTTCGGCGCGAATTTCTTCTTACGTGCCATAGGTTTACCCCCTCCCTTCTTTTCTGCTTATAGGTTTTCATGGTTCACTCCTTTGGAAATAAGCCCACCGCCCAGATGGAACGGCGGGCTTACACGCTATTAACCGATTGACTGCATAGCAGACAAATCGGACGCTGCGCTTTCCATTATTGTTCGCATGTACTCGTCCATATACGCCCAATCAGGCTCGTTATCACTGGTGCACGGCAATGTCACAGTCAACAGCTTCGCTTTGTCCCATACACACTTATCGTCATAGCTAAACTTGTCCTTGATTGCCTTTTCGAGCACAGTTGCAAGAAACATCAACGTGAACACTGAATCAATCTTTGCTTTCGGCTTCACCAGATAGGCATCCCATAGCACACCCGTTCTCTGCGGTTGCGCATACACATCGCCTGTTGCGATAGCACCGTTCTGCACAATATCAATCGTCATCTCAGCGGTTTCAAAATCGGTCTCGCGCCCATAATACATGATGCCGTTGTTGCCATGTTTGGCGTTCACAAGGGGAAGATTGAACTCCTCTGTACGTTCCTCAGACACATCGAACGTCTTGTTGAAGTCCTCTTTCTTGACATCAAGCTGGAGCTTTTCGAACAAGTCCCCGATGATGAACTCCTGCCACCCGGATACACTCAACGCATGCTTTTCTCCATCGGTCTGTCTCAGACTCTCAAGGCTTGCCCCAGATTCCCCCATGACTGCCGACATGTACTCATCCATGTAAGCCCAATTAGGCTCCCCGGCCGCATCAACAGGAAGTCTGATTTGCTCCTCTTTCAGCAGGTCAGGAAACAAACCGTAATTATACGGATACTTATGCACCACGGTTTGCAAACATGCCGCAAGAAACATGCAGGTGGTGGCGCTATATGGCCGCGTATCCACGTAATAAATATCACGCCCGGAAAGAAACTCTTCCGCTTGATAGAAAAATGCCGCGTTTTCCGCACCCCACGTAATCACACCAGCAGGACTCGGAGTCACATCGCTTACTGGATGTACACGGCATTTAATGCCATTATTAAATTTCGTGCGCACTACATAAGGAATACCTTCATCAGTCTCGACCACTTGGCGTGCGTGAAGCACGGGCGGCTTTACCATAGATGGGAAAAGCTCGCCAACAACAAACGGCTTCCACCCACTCGTATCAATCTTCGCCATCGCCGTCACCGCCTTTCCGCATAGTCAAAGTCACGGACTCGTCATCGGCGCTTACACGGCTCGAATACATCGCCGTGTCCAGCAGCTTCTCACCGAATGCCTTCGCGTCGATGCTCTGCTGGAACATCAGATAGTCCATCGCCGTCTTACGAAAATCCTCCTCGAATATCTCGAACGGCTTCTGCGGCATCTGATAGGACAGGTGCTCGGCGGGGTTCACCCACTGGCACGTATCGTCGCCGGACTGCTTCTCAACCACATCGACCCAATGAGCCTCAATGGCAGCCCACTTGCCGTAAACATCATGGCGCCCCTTGTTCTTGACCGTCGCCAGACCATCGGACTCCATGTAGCAAGCGAAAAACTCCTTGCCGTCCTGCGCTACACCAGCCTCGAACACAAAGATGCTCGTAGTCACACCCACGCCAAAAAACAGGTCTTCCGGCAGCTTGATGACCTTGCGCAGACGATGATTCTTCAGAATGCGCTTCATCTGCGTCTTCGATGCTTTCTCCAGCTTCTTGTCTGGCAGGATGAACGCGCACTGGGTATGCGCCGGAACGCTGTCTAGTACGTTCTCGACGATGGTTATGCAGCCGTACTTGTTTTCATACGGTGGGTTCATCAGCACTTTCGTGATGGGCTTCGACCCCATCCACTCGCAAGCCGCCTCGGAGCGGGTATCCATCTGTTCGAGATTCGTCTTGCCGTCCTTATGAATCAGCATGTTCGCGCACGCCAAAGCGTAAATCTCACGGTCGAACTCGATGCCATAGAGCTGCTTGGACTTAATCTCTCTGGCCTTCTTCGTCTCCATACCGCCAGCCTCGCGAATCATGTTCGCCATGGCCTTCACGAGGAAGCCGCCAGAACCACATGTGGCGTCCAGAACGCAATCATCCATGTTCACTTCGAGAATCTTGTACATGAAGTCCGTGATGTGCTCGGGCGTGAATATCTGCCCCGATTCGGATTTCTTCTTGTAACGATTGAACTCGTTGAAGAAGATGCCCATTACGTCCTCGCCGCGCCATTCGTTCGAGTTGACGCACTCGGAAATCTCGATAACCCAGTCGATAAAATCGTTGATTGCCTTCTGGTTGTCGGTCGTGTTCATCTTGATGTCGGAGTATTCCTCCAGCAGGATGTCAATCTTCGCATTCTGTTTGCGACTGGCAATCAGTGATTTTGCAAGCGTTGAATGAATCGCCGTATGGAACGTCTCATAACCAAGGTTTTTCAGACGCTTTAATCCTGCACCGTATCGCTCTGCAACCAACGCGCATGCCGTGAAAATCATGCGGTGATACAGGTTCTTGATGCCGAACTCGAAGTGCAGGCAATTGTTGATACGCGCCGTCAGCTGGTAAATGCGCTCTTTGTCGATGCTGTCGACGGTGTAGAGCGACAGGTAATAGCCGACGTGCTGCAACTTGTCGGGCGTCTTGACTTCCTCCTCGCCCTTGAACACGCGCACGTCCTCGCCGTTGTATAGAACGCCGATAACCTTCTCGTACTGCGTTTGCACAATGCGGACGTTCTTCAGCACCTCGTCCACCTGTGCCTTGCCAAGGGCAATGCGTGTTGCCTTCGTCTCCAACACCAACGCCACGTCTGCCTTGTTCTTCGGCAGATACCAGCCGTCCGGCTTGTCCGCCACGCCCGCAAACCCCAGCTGATTGAACGTCGTAAGCTGACCGACACCCGCACGCGCCGCATCGCTATCTACAAGCCCGAGAATGTCACGCGCCAAATCGCGTACCGCATCCTCCGTCAAATTCTTTGCCATCTATTCGTTTCCCTCCTTTACCACTCATGGTTCGCGATGTACTCGTCGGCAGCCAGACGGAAAAACGCGGACAGGCTCAACCCGTGAGCCTTCGCAATCGCCGTCAGGCGCTCCTTATCGCTTTTCGTCATGGAGACCAACGACGTGGCGCGCCCCTCTGATGCATCGGCGGAAACGCTCGCCTTGGCCTCCTTCTTATCGTGTTCCTTCGCGGCGTCTGCTTCGAACTTATCAAGCAATGCCGCCATATCTTGCTTCTTCGCCATGTTCAACCTCCTTGCAATAGATACTCATTATCTAACAAGTATCTAATGAGTATCTATCCTTTTCAACTGCTTCTTCTCGAACGGCAGACCAGCCAAAACGCTGACCTTGCGGCACATCGTGCGGACCGCCTCGGCGGCGGCACCGTGCCTGTCCACGTTCACGACGGATTTCTGCATGCCCTGCGCCTGCACGATTGCCTCGGACTGCGGAACCTTGACGACGTTTTTCGCCCATGGCTTCTTCTCAAGCCACGTCATGAACGACGCGCACATGCGAAAACGGTTCGTCCCGTTCACCACGATGACCAACGGGGCATTCGTGTTCTTCGCCACGATAGAGACCGTTCGCGTGAACGGCTCGATGTCGTTCGGCGTCGGTCGAACGGGGATGACGATGACGTCCGCACCGGAAACGAGGTCGCTCAGATTGTCCGTCAGTACACCCGGCGTATCGACGATGGCAACCTCGGCATCCTCGACCTTCTTCGAAGACGACGCGTCCTTATACTGACCGTCCAGAGAGTAGAGCGACGCGGGCACGCCCTGTCGCACATAGCTCTCGTAAAGCTCGTTGGCTATCACCGACTTACCGGTGCCGCCTTTCTCGCAAACGACTGCGATTGTCTTCATATCAGCACCTCCATCCTATCAAGAATATATACTAAATATCTATATTATAGCTACTGAATAAATAAAAGTCAATATGCAGTAGCTATCTGAGTACGCCCTTTTGCAGACCAGAGCAGGGGCTTCATCGGGGCTTTTGCTGGTCTCCAAACGGGCTTCACGCCCTCGCTTCGCTCCATCCGTTTCCTACGTTTTCCGAATCCGGCTCATAAATGAGCGGACGACGAAAAACCCCGATTCCCGCCCCTTGCGCGTACGCCCGTCAACAGCCCTTCTGAAGGTCTTTTCGTAGCCCGCGAGCGGGTACTTGAAAAGGGAGCAGTCTGACGCTGCTCCCTCATCTTCTCGGCTACTCGCCGAACTGCGTGTTCTTGTCCGCCGACCTCGGCGTCCTCACGGGCGCACGCTGCTCGGCCTCCTTGACACGGCGCTGCATGCGCTCGCTCTTCAGACGCTTCTCGCGCTCGTCCTCGTCGGACAGTGCCTTCTCCGCCGCCTTGAGGCGCTTCTCGGCATCCCACATGTTCTTGCGGGACTCGTACACGCGCCTCTCCGCCTCCTCGCGCTGCCTGCGGCGCTCCTCCGCGAGCGCTTCCTGAATCATCATGCGCAGCATCAGGGCGGTCATGTCGGCCATCATGCGGGACACGGGGTCCTTGGCGTTGCACCCCGCCTTGGCGAACACGTGCATGCCGGCCAGAAGCCCCGGACACGGGCTTTGCAGGGTGTCGCGTGCCTCCTTGGAGGCATGGAACTCGCGCCGTGCGGCGTCCACGTCTTCGCGTAGCTTCGCCAGCTGCTCGTCCGGGTGGTTGCGCGCCTCCACGAGCGCCTCGTAGCGCTCGTCCATGAAGGGCTTGCCCGCCTCGCGTGAGCGGTGGATGTGCGCCTTCTGAAGGTCGGACGCCATCTCCGACACGTACGCCCGGTCGAGGTCGTACACGTCGAGAGCGGAATCTGCAGAGGGCTGTTCTGCCGGTTCGGCCGTTTCGGGCACGTCGGGAAGGACCTCCGGTGCCGGGGCGTCCTGCTGCGGTGCCTCAAGCTCGCGCTGCTTCGCCTCGAAGTACGCCTCGATGCCCTCGCGGGTCAGGTCGTCGGCGAGGTTGGAGGCACGACGCCTTCTCTTGCGCCTGCTCTTGCCGTAGGGGTCACGGGACTTGTAGCTCCAGCCCACGGTCTCCTCTCCGGTCTTCTCGTCGACCTTGCGGGTCTCGGTCAGCTCGACGCCGCGGACCTTCAGCTCCTCGAGGAACTCCTCCATGTTGCTCGCATGGTCGCGGGCGTCCGCCACGCGGTTGCCCAGAACGCGCTCGAAGGACTCGATGCCGAACTGGCCCTTGCGCTCGGCCCACGTGGTCCTCTCCCTGGCGGGTTCGGGACCCACGACGGTGAACCCCATCTCGCGGCTCAGCCGGTCGTTCTTGCGCTTCACGGTCGCGTGGTCGGTGCCGTGCGCGATGGCCGTGCCGGATACCAAATCATGGTTCGCGATGGTCGCATGGACGTGCACGCAGCCGCCCTCGCCGTCAGTGTGGACCGTGACCCAGCAGGGGGCGTTCGGGGCCACTTCCTTGCACAGGGCATAGCCGTACTCGCACGCCCTCTGGATGTCCTCGGGGCTGTCCTTCGAAAGCTCCTCGGGGGACCACGATACGCGAAGCTCGTAGCCCTCGTTCAACCTCGTCCCCTGGCTCTGCCTGCGCATGGCGGAGCAGAACCGGATGAAGTCCTCGCGGGTGCCCATGTCGCCCATCTGGGCGGCGATGCGGTTCGTCTTCTCGCGGATATTGCGCGTGCGCTTCTTGCCCTCGCCGAGTTCCGTGTACGACATGCGCCCGCGGACGTTCGGCAGGGGCTGGATGTGCGTCGTCGACATCAGCTTCCACCCCCTCCAGAAAGAATCTTCTCGCCACGCTCGCCGTACCAGTAATCGCACAGCTCCTCTAACTGCTCGGGTACGTCCGGCCACAGCAGGGCCATGGCGCGGAACACGTCCTTGCCGAAATCGGTGCGCAGGCCGTCCACCTCATCGGTCAGCTTCGACAGCTCGCCGCGCACCTCCGCAAGACCCGTCTTGCACTCGCCGAGCACGCCCGGGGAGAGCGAACCCGGATGCGACTTGGACTGCGCGTTCAGCGCTCTCGCAATCTGGTTCACGTTGACGCCGATGCTCTTCGCCTCGGATGCCATACGCTCCGCGTCGGCGTTCCTCGTCACGACGTACGTCGGTTCAACATCCCCGCCCTGTACCTTCTCCACGCAACTGCGGAGAAATGCGGAGCGGGTCATCTTTTTCTCGGAGCAAATCGCGTCCAGCGCGGCAAGCTCCTCGTCCGAAAACCGAACCTGGACCGTGCGCTCCTTGTTCGGCTTCTTAGCCGCCTGACGGCGCACGCGGCTGCTCCTCATGTCTGAACTCACACCCACGTAAAACACCTCCTTTTTTAATGCAACGTGCGCGTTGATTTTCTACGACAGAATCGACGCTAAAAAAGGAGCGAGCATGGGACTTGTCCCTACAAAACTTCGGATTTTTCTACAAAGTAGAAAATTCCTCCGTTTTGTCGTTACACGTCCCGCTCGCGAGGGGGCAGTTTTCACTGCCCCCTTCGAACCCCCAGATGCGCCCCATTCCCAACCAGCTTCCGCCGACGACTCGGCGAAGCATCCCATTCGGAACGGGGCACCCCGGACACCCCTTACGGGGTGCCGGATAGGAGGCACGACTGCCTCGCTACATGCCCTCGCCATAGCCCGCCACGGGCATAGGCTCGCGTCCGTCCGGGGCGGACGTGCTGCCCGAATCGGACGCGACGGGCGCGCCGTTTCGGACAGGGGCGGCACCCTGCGAAGGCGCCTTCTTGGTCAACATCTTGTGCAGGTAGTGCCCCGCCTTGCGCATGTCGGCGACGCTCATGTCGCCCAGCTCGGGGCAGCTCTCGTACATCGCCTTGCCGATGTGCTTGAAGCACTCGTCGCGGCGCTGCTGCATCTCCTCAATCGCCTTGTCGATGTCGGAAATCTTCTTCTTAGTGCTCATGATTTATTCCTCCTTGTCTAACCGAATCTGTCTCCTTGCCCTGCCGTCTTCCGCGCTACGGAAGAGACGGATGCATGTACATCCAAAACTGAAACGCGCTGATGACGAAGGGCAAGACGAGCATCACCAAAGCGACGGTAATCAATGCCCTCGCGACCCTGAGTCCGAGGACATCGACCTCCGACTCGTCGGGCATCGACTTGTCGACCTTCGACTCGTCGGGCATCAATTTCTTCATCGCCTCAAGGTGCTTTGAATACGTCTCGCGCTCTTCCGCCGTGAGCGTTCCATCGCTCGCATGAGCGCGAAGCAACGCGACCTCCTCGGGCGTCAAGATGTTCGTGTCCTTGTCGTTCTTAGATGCCTTGTTGATACCTAAACCATTCATTCCTTTGCCCTCCTTTAATCAGCCGTTGCCGAGGTCTTCGATTGTCTGCTTACTGCCATTGCCGAGGTCTTCGATGGTCGGCTTAACGCCACCGTTCCAGTCGTACGGTACGTACGGACCGGGGTCGTACGACGGGTCTTCCTTCTGCGCCAAATAAACCTGGAAGTTCCACAGCGCCTCATCGCTAAAGATATGTCGGTGCACCTCGGTCATATCGGACGTGCCCCGAAGACCGCTCACCACCTCGTCGAAGAAGCATTCGTCGGGAACCCCTCCCACCAATTCGAGACGCGCGACTGAAGAGTGTGTGTTTTGCAAAAAGCTCCCCAAGTCCCAAGCTCCGGTAATGGCGACAAGCGGCACACCAGCCTGCGATTTCGTCATGTCCAAATAGTTGGACCACACCTCGTTCGTGTCGGGCAGCTCACCCGTCAACCTGTAGTTGATTTCGTACATCGTGTACTGAACCAGGAAAGGCGATTCCGACAGCTTGCATCCCGTCATGACGTACATCCCAATCAGGACCACGAGCGCCAGCGACATGACGCCGCGCAGAATCGCGCTCTTCTTCAGCTGCCTCTCCGATGACTCCCCCGTGAACTTCGCATCGGAGGCGTTGGCGTCCGCCTCGGCAAGCGCAAGGGTCTGCTGATAATCCTGATAGAGCAATCGCTCGTTCTCATCAAGGCCGTCGTGGCGTGCCTTCAGACGCCACTCCGCAACCTTCTCGCTCTCCCATTTGAAACCCTTCTTAGGCGGTACAGCACCCGAGGGCGGCGACGAAACAGCGGAAAGCTGCTCCGTCGCATAGTCGTCGTACGCCTGCTGCTCTTCGGGCGTGAGCATTCCGTGCTTCGCCTTCAGGCGAAGTCGAGCCAGCTCATCAGGCGTCAAATTGCTCATGATTTACTCCTCCTTGTTCGTTGAATCAGTTGTCGTTGCATCTTCCGAAGTGGCCACGCCCATACGGACAAGACCGCGAGTGCGTTTCGAGCCGCGATACAAGTGGGAGCGATTTGGATTCGAGCCTCGATACCCCGGCTCCTCCCACTCAAAGACGCTATACATGCCAATCAATCCCTCGGGCGTGTCGTACATCTCGTCGGGGACGGAAACCGGATTGTCCGAATAGTCCCAGCCTTCGTAATCGGAGATGATTCCCTTGACGTCGTTGATGAGCGATTTGCGACTTTGGCATCGTCCGCTCGGGTTGTTGCGCATAAACCAATGGCGGTACAAATCGAATACGAACTGCCACGGCAAAACGTCCCATGTCGCCCGTATGAGAATGTCATCGAGGAACTGGCGAACCGGGTCGTTCGTCAGACGGAAATCATCCAGAAGCGCCAAGCAGGCATCCGGCTCATCCAGCTCGTAATAATCCGTTTCGGCGAGCACGTGGTACAGCACCTGTCTCTTATACACATCTCCGAGCCCACGAGACTCCTG
>CABSNS010000022.1:0-11083 GCA_902479105.1 uncultured Collinsella sp.
GAGCCCACGCCGGGCGTTGCCTCGGATGCCACCGATATCGATAAGGGTCTCTACACCCAGCAGTCCTTCTCGGGCGTGCTGAGGTCGGTCCAGGGCGTTTCGTTTGTCAACGTGACTCCCGAGATGAAGTACTTTACCAAGTACGAGAGCCATGGTAACTACAACCAGGGCTTTTCGTACGGTGACGGCTATAACGCGTTGGGCTATTACCAGTTCGATCGCCGCTGGTCGCTCATTCCGTTTATGAAGCAGGTCTACAACTACAGCCCCGAAAAATACAGCATGCTCAAGGATGCGATTGATCGCGGCAGCGAGATTTCCAACGCGAGCAATGCCATGTACGAGAACGGTCAGCTCACCGAGTTGGGCCGTATTGCGCAGGAGGCCTTCCAAGGTGCGTACAACACCGATCCTGTTGAGTTCTCAGCACTTCAAGATGCTTATGCGTACAACTCGTACTATGCGGTGACCGAGGCGTGGCTCAAGAGCGGCCTGGGTATTGATATTTCGGGCCGCGCCGACTGCGTCAAGGGCATGGTGTGGAGCATTACCAACATGTGCGGCACTGGTGGCTGCAGGGACTTTTTCCGCTGGGCGAATCTTTCCAACGATATGTCCGATCGAGAGTTTGTGACGGCGCTTTCCTACAGCGTGGTCAATAACGTGGCGACCAAGTATTCGAGCCAACCCCAGTATCATGAGGGCTGGAAGAACCGCTACCGCAACGAGCTAAAGGACTGCTTGGTTTATATCGCTGAGGACGAGGCTGCCGCCGCGACGCCCGTGCAGCCCGAGCCCACACCGGCGCCCTCGCCGACACCTGATTCGAATGACGACTCGAGTGACGATGCCAACGATGACAGGATGGATGCGCCCTCGACCGATGCTGACGGTAATGGCTCTGCTGGTGGCACTACCAACGACGGCTCTACCTCGAACGGCTCCAATTCGAACGGCTCTGCTGCGGGCGATTCGCCTTCAAGCTCTGCCGGCAATACGGACAGCGACGCTTCTGGTTCGACCGGCGCTGACACCTCTAACTCATCCACCGGCTCGAGCGATTCGTCCGTTGGCACCGGCTCTAACAACGGCTCCGGCTCTGACGCAACCCCTGATTCCGATGCTTCCAAGGACGACTCGAATAAGGCGCCGGACGCTCCCGTTGCTTCGCCGGACAAGAAGCCTTCTTTCTCCGTGCAGCTTGGTTCTACGTTGGGCTCTTCGCTGATGGCTGGCGTCAATAATGGCTCGACTCAGAACAAGGACAACTCTGATCAGGTTTCCATGGAAAAGACCGAGGCCGCAAAGGGCGACTCAAAGGACAAGGCTTCCGAGAAGACCGTATCCGATAAAGGTTCTAGCTCGGAGGAGAAGGACGACAAGTCCACTCAGAAGAAGGACGAGGATAAGAAGTCTGAATCTGAGGAGAAGGACGAGAGCAAGGGCAAGACCAAGGACGGAAAGCAGCAGGGCGAGGACAACGGTAAAGGCAACACTGACAACCGGAACCAGGAGCAAAATGACTCCAAAAAGGTGACCACCACGACGACTACAACGACCAAGTCATCTGGCCGTAACATGCCCAAGACGGGCGACCTTATCGTTATGGCGAGCCTTGCCAGTGCAAGCTTGGCCACACTGGGCGCTACGTCTATCGTAAGTGGTAAGCATAAGCTCGATCAGCAGAAGAAAGCTTCTGGGGAGGACAGCTCGGAGGAGTAGCCTCTCGGTTGCTAGATAACTAAAGAGTTGGGACGGGGTCCGGTGCGAATGCATAGGGCCCCGTTTTGTTGTGCAACGATTAGTTATGCCCCCTCATACCTCTTGTTGCTACCGTTGCCCGATATGTTCGCGCGGCGTCGTCGGTACGCGCGAGGCGGTCATTACAATTGGCATCGTGTTGCGATTTAGGGGGAACGTTTTGGTGTCTGAACAGGCAAATGTTGATTGTACTGCTGGCTTTGGCGTGCGCTTGATCGGCTGTGCCGACGATGTGGTTTTGCCCATTGGCATGCACGACTATGCGGAGGCCCTTGGTTGCTGCATGCTGGTTGACAAGACCATGTTTATTGCCGATGTGTTGGACTGCGACGCGTCCGTTGTGGTGTGCTGTCGACCCGAGGGTTTTGGCAAGAGCATGAACTTGTCGATGCTCAAGGCTTTTCTGGAGTGTCCCGCGGTCGGCCGCGCTGGTCAGAGTTTGTTTGCCGATGCTCAGATTTGGGATGCGGACGGCGGGCGTTATCGGGACGAGTACGCTTGCTATCCGGTGATATCGCTGGATTTTTCTGGCGCTGCGAGGCGTGGCGCCGCTATTGCCGACGTCGTGCGCGATGCTCTTTCGGGCGAGTGCGTCCGCCTGCTGGCGCTTTTGGAGGCTCCGGATTTAGCTCGAGACAAGGTGCGTCACATCGAACGTGTTGCGCGTGGCGCGGCGAGCGAGGACGAGGTCGCCTCGGTGCTTGGCGTGCTCATTGAGCTGCTGGAGATGGCCTGCGATGAGCAGGTTGTATTGCTCGTTGATGGGTACGATGCGGCATGGTTGGGCCGTGCAAGCGCGAGGGGCGCTTCCGGTGCTGATCCGGCAGGGCTATTCGATCGCGTGCTGTTCGACGCCATTGCCGCTGCGCGCGATTCGTTGCGGCTGACGTGTCTGATGGGGGAGTGTCCCGGCCCTGCCGAAGCGGCGCTTTCTTCGCGCGGCTGCTCGTATTGTCTGACGACGCCGCTGTCAGCGTGGTGTGACCGATGTTTCGGTTTTTCGGATGCCGAGGTCGAGGCTCTTTTGAATCATGCTGGGCGCGAGGAATACCTGGATGATGCGCGTGAATGGCTCGAGGGATATCGGTTTGGCAGGGCCTATTGCTCGAGTCCAGAGCGTGTGATCGGTTTTCTGGGCCGAGGCTGCACGGCGCCTGTGCGTGCTGATCTGTATGGATATGCCGATTGCCTGAGTAGGGTAGTTGCCGGGTGGAATCTCGACCGCCTTTCGGTCTTGTTTGATTTGCTCGAGGCCCATGGGTGCGCTGAGGCTCCGTTTTGTTTGGGCACAGCAGAGCCAGATGTCTCGCCTGACGATGGCATGTGGACAGCGCTGTATCTGTCCGGTTTTCTCACGACGGATATGACTGAGGAGCCAGAGCATGGCGATTGCCTCCGTGCTTTGCGATTGCCCAATAACGAGCTTCGACAGGCCTTGCGTCTAGTGATTGTTGAGTGGTTTGAGTGCGCTGCCGAAGACATTCGAGACGTCGATGCGTTTCGCGACGGGCTGTGCCGTGGGGATGAGGATGCGGTGAGGCGGGCGCTAAGCCGCATCCTGGGTGATGCGGGAATCGGTGAGACCGACCTAGATACGCCGCTGCCATATCATCTGCTCTTGCAGGGGCTCTGCTTTGGCTTGCCGGGCTATGCCAATCCTGCCTCGAGGCGAAAGTGTGGCGCGGGTCGCTGGGACATCCAGGTTTTCCCTACGGGTGCTGTGTTCGACGTAGCAGACACGATTGGCATGCTGGACGAGCGCCCGCTGATAACGATTAACTTGATGTATGACCCCGATGTGGATGCGTTGGGCCTGGAATTGCTGGCCGTGCAGTCGCTACTCGACATAGAGCGCGGCGGCATCGACGAAATCCGTGTACCGCGCCCCGGCGTGGGTCGCATGCGCTGGGGGTTCGGTTTTGATGGGCAGCATGTGGCTACGGTGTGCCAGCTGCTTTAAGCGCCGAGGTGTTTCCGGCTTCCGTTACTCCGCGTCCTTCAGGGGCGGCATGGGCTTCCAGTTGGGATCCTTGACGATCTTGCGGGCGTCCTTCATGCCTCGGCGCAGCGCCGGAATACCGGTCTTAAAGCACTTATCGACCGCAGCCAGGCGAATGAACTCCTTGCAGAAGGTCGCGACGTTGCCCAGACGGAACAGCACGGGGTGATAGTCGCCGTAAATCTGCATGTAGCGGGCCAGATAACCGCGGTTGCGCATGATGTAGTAACGGTTGGTGTCGCTCGTAGAGTTGAGCTGGCGCTTGCCGGCGATATCCCAGTTAGAGACGGCGCGGGCGCGCTTGAGCACCACGTCGGCGACCACGGCGGCGGGGAAGTGTTGGCTGGCTACGTAGCCGTAGCAGGCATCGTCGCCGTAGATAAAGAAGCGCGCATCGGGCAGGCCGATCTTGTCGACTACGCGGCGTGAGAACATGCCGCCCTCAAAGCACAGCTGGTTCATGGCGCGGTAGCCCTCGGGCCCCAAGTCCCACTTGGCGACAGGGTTGGGGATGCCGAGCGAGAGGATGAGCTGGTACTGCCAAAAGAAGGCGCCGCCGTCAAAGTCCAGGCGCGAACCCTGGATGACATCGTAGCGGTCGGTCCACTTGGCAAGACGCTCGATACCTTCGGGGATGACGAGCACGTCGTCGTCCATGACCCAGAACCACTGGGCGCCCAGGTCGTAGGCGCATTTGGTGCCGGCGGAGAAGCCACCCGCACCGCCGCCGTTTTCGAGCTGCGGGGCGTAGATGACACGGTCGGTGTTACCCTGTGAATCGGGCTGATCGGTGTCGATGCCCCATAGGTTGGCCAGGCGCTCGTTGAATGCGGTGCACATGGCCTCGGTCTCGCGCGAATTCTCGTTATCGACAATCACGATGCGCCAGGGCGTTGCCGTGAGCTCGGTCATGGAGTCGAACAAGTTGGCCAGGAGTTCCTGACGCTTGTACGTAACGACGACGATGGCGAGCTTATCGATGGGAGCGGGAAGGGTTGAAGGCATGGGGCAATATATCCTTTCACGCGCGGCGCGCATGCGCTGCACGGAAGCTATCGAATACGTCCTTGGGACGGCATCTATTGTAAAGGGTCGCTGTGCCATGTTGGCAAGGATTGAATAAAACGCAGGAACCTGCCATGGGCCCGCCGCATGACGTGGGGCTGCTTTGCCCGCAAGAGGCTCCATAGATTATATAAACGCCTGCTGGCACGCTGGCCCTTTGATACCATGAAACGACAGGTATTTCCTAAGGAGCACATTTGTCTACTAACGCCTCTGGCAGCCCTGTTCTGTCGCTGCTTATTCCCATTTACAATGTTCAGCGCTACCTGCGCGAGTGTCTCGATTCCGCCCTGGCGCAGACTCTCAAGGATATTGAGATCATCTGCATTAACGACGGGTCGACCGACAACTCGCCGGCGATTATCCGCGAGTATATGGAGCGCGATGGGCGCGTCAAGATGATCGACAAGGCCAACAGCGGCTACGGCGACTCGATGAACCACGGCCTGGAGATGGCGCGTGGCAAGTACGTTGGCATCTTGGAGTCCGATGACTTTATGGCGCCCGACGCACTCGAAAAGCTTGTCTCGGCCGCCGATAGCAATAATGCCGACTTTGCGAAGGCGAACTTTGATTTTTACTGGTCTAAGCCCGAGGAGCGCCGCTCGCTGCACGAGATGTTTAGACCTCAGGATTGCGGCAAGCCAGTGCACCCGAGCGATACGACGCAGTTCTTTAAGCAAAAGCCGTCGATTTGGTCGGCCGTGTACCGTCGCGATTTCCTTGAGCGCAACGGCATTACGTTCCTGCCGACTCCGGGGGCATCCTTTCAGGACACGTCATTCGCCTTTAAGGTGATCGCGTGCGCCGAAAAGGCTGTTTACCTGCATGAGGCCGTGTTGTCGTATCGCCAGGACAACGAGAATTCTTCGGTCAATTCTTCGGCTAAGGTCTTTTGCGTCAATACCGAGTATGCCGAGATTGAGCGTTGGATTCGAGAGGATTATGCCCGCGGCCACGCAAGCGGCGATGTCGCGCGCATGCTCAAGTTCAACCAGCTCATTAAGTACGATTCGTACATGTGGAACTACGTGCGCCTGGCGCCCAAGTTCTATAAGGAGTTCCTGGTTCAGATGGCCAAGGAGTTCCAAGCGGCCTTGGACGCCGGGGACTTTTCGCTTGATGACCTCAAGCCGTGGAAGCGCGCAAATCTCGCTGCCATCCTCAAAGATCCTGAGGGTTGGGTTGACGAGCATCCGAGTTTTGCGACGGATGGTGCCTTGGGGCGTGCTAAGTATTACGCCTCGGTTGGAGGCCCAGGCGTGGTTGCTGCCTTCCTCATCGAATCGCTGAGGGGGTAGGTCGACATGGGAGAGGCCTCGTGTCCTAAAGCTACCATTGTCGTCCCCGTTTACAACTCTGCGCGCTCGATTCAGCGATGCCTCGATTCGCTGTTGGCCCAGTCCGAGCGCTCGATTCAGGTTGTCTGCGTCAACGACGGTTCGACCGATGATTCGTTGAACGTGTTGCGCCAGATCGCGCAGGCCGACGATCGCGTACTGGTGATTGACCAGGAAAACGCGGGCGTTTCGTGCGCTCGAAATGCCGGTATCGATGCCGCCGAGGGCGAGACCGTCTTTTTTGTGGACGCCGACGATTACATCGATGCCCGGACGATCGAGCGCGTGCTGCATACCATGGAGTCTGCAGATGCCGAGGCTGCCGTTTTTGGCGGCGTCTGTGAACCTGCCGATGCTGCCCCCAAACGCGTCCAGCAACTCATGAGTTCCAAAGCTGGTATCTTCGACGCCCGTGATCCCCAATTGCTGTTCCATTCGAATGCGCAGCCCTATGCCTGCCGTGCGGCTTTTTCGCGCGAGCTGCTCAATCGCGAAAGCATTCGCTTCGCCCCCGGCTTGGCTTTGGGTGAGGACGTCGTCTTCCAATTTGCGGCTTATGCGCTTGCCCACAAGACCGTCGTCATGCCGGACAAGTTCTACCACTACGTGATGGAGAGCGAATCGGCGACGCACGAGTTCAACAGTGCCGAGGCTCGCGCCAAAAAGCTTGACGCCCACATGAGGATGCTCGAGGAGGTCTTGGAGGACTGGGCGGCCTACGGTCTTTTGGACCTGTGTCCCGGCGAGCTGATCACCTGGTTCTTGGACCTTATCGTGTTTGATTTGGCGCGCTTGGATTCCGATGACTTCCATCGCGTGGCGGCTCGCGTCAACATGGACCTCACGACGTTTTTGGGAACGGAGTGGGCGGATATGCCTGCTAAGGGCGCCGTTCGCCGTGTTGCCCACAAGCTCGTTGCAGCGACCTCGGGCGTTTCGATGGCAGATGCCACGCTGTTCTATCTTTCGACTCGCGGTCTCAAAGCCTGCCTGGAGCGCTTTATCTAATTCCAAGCGCTGCAGCCCGCCGCAACTCGGCTGCTAAAATAACCCTGTTACACGCTATTCAACAGGAGGTTCTCTTGCAGAACTCTGATACCCCTAAAGTTTCGCTGCTTGTTCCCATCTGCAATGTTGAGCGCTACCTGCGCGAGTGCCTCGATTCCGCCGTGGCGCAGACGCTCAAGGACATCGAGATCATCTGTATCAACGACGGCTCCACCGATAGCTCGCCGGATATCATCCACGAGTACATGGAGCGCGACTCCCGTGTAAAGATGATCGATAAAGCCAACAGCGGCTACGGCGACTCGATGAACCGCGGCCTGGAGATGGCGCGCGGTGAGTACGTGGGCATCCTTGAATCCGATGACTTTATGTTTGAGGATTCACTCCAAAAGCTGGTCGCCAAGGCCGATGCCGAGCATGCCGATGTGGTGAAGGGCGACTTTTACCTGTATTGGTCTACGCCCAGCGAGCGCCGTGAGCTGTTTGGGATTATCGACGAGCATATGACGGGCGCCGCGTATCGCCCCGTCGATCGCCCGGGCATCTTCTATCGCAAACCTTCCATTTGGTCGGCTATCTATCGGCGCGAGTTCCTCAACGACAATCAGATTCGGTTCCTTCCCACGCCGGGCGCCTCGTATCAGGACGCAGGCTTTAACTTTAAGGTTTGGGCTTGCGCCGAGCGTGCCGCGTTTATTGCTGACCCAATTTTGTGCTATCGCCAGGATAACGAGAAGAGCTCTGTTAATTCGCCCAACAAGGTGTTTTGCGTGTGCGATGAATATGCCGAGATGCAACGTTTTTTGGACGAGCGCCCCGAGCTCAAGGCTCAGCTTCAGGGCATTTTAATGCGCATGAAGGTCGATACGTACCGTTGGAATGATGAGCGCCTGGTCGATGAGCTGCGCGAGCAGTTTTGGGAGAAGGCTTCACCCGAGCTGAAGGCCGATTGGGATGCCGGTCGCTTTGACCTGTCGCTGTTTGATCCGCGTGGCGAGACCGACTTGCGCCTGATGGTCAAGTCGCCCCGTGCTTTTATCGATTCGCGCTTTGACTTTAAGAAGCCGGGCAAGCTCAATACGTTTAAGCATTACTTTAAGATTGGCGGCCTACCGCTGGTCTGGCGCGTGCTGATGTATCAGCGCACCTACGGCGACAACCCGCACCCTGACGACGTTCCGGCAGCACAGTAGGAGCGAGTGACTATGGCTACCCCCAAGATTTCTGTTGTCGTTCCCATCTACAAAGTGGAGGAGTGCCTGGCCTGGTGCCTGGACTCCCTGCTTGCGCAGGACATGCCCGATTGGGAAGGCGTGTTAGTCAACGATGGCTCGCCGGACGGTTCACGCGATATTGCGGCTGCCTATTGCGAAAAGGATGCGCGCTTTACGCTGGTCGATAAGGAGAACGGCGGCCTGTCGAGTGCACGTAATGCAGGCATCGCCGCATCCACGGCGCCTATCGTCGCGTTTTTGGATTCCGACGACCGGTTTACGCCCGATGCATGCCGCGTGATCGTCGAAACCTTTGAGCGCGAGGACTGCGACGTTTTGACCTTTGGCGCGAATCCGTATCCGCTGGAGGCGGGGTATCCGTGGCTTAACTATGTGCTGAGCCCGCGTGATGTGTCGTTTGAAGGCTATTGCTCTGACCTGCTGTTTAAGGAAGCTTCTCGCCCCTTTGCATGGCGCACCGCCTGCAAGCGTGAGTTTTTGCTGGGCAACGGGATCGTGTTCGACGAAACCGTCAAGTATGGCGAGGACCAGGTTTTCGACTTTGCCGTGTACGGTCGTTCGCACAAGACCGCGCTTATCTCGAACAAGCTGTACGATTACCGTGTGGCGCGCAAGGGCTCACTCATGGACGCTATGCGCTACGACGACGAGACGCGCCTGCTGGAGCACGTGAAGATTTACTCCGCGGTGCTGACTGACTGGCAGCGCGACGGTCTCGATGCTCAGCATGCCGATGACCTGGCGTACTTCCTATGCGATCTGGTGCTGTACGATGCGCTCAGGTTGCTGGGCTCGGACTGCGGCAAGGTGTTTGCTGCCGTCGCCGCGGCCCTTTCCGGTTCTGCCGTGGGCAGCGATGCTGCGCTCGCACAATGCGCTCCTTCTGTTGCTGCTATGGTGCGTGCGGCGCTTACCAGCAAGGCCCCCAATGCCCGTGAGTGCAAAAAGCTCATGTTCGATTACGACGTCTTGAGGTTTGGGCGCTTGGGCGCCTGCAAACGCATGGCAGCGAACGCCCTGGGAAAGCGAGAAGTGTAGATGAGTATCAAGCGTTTGGCACTTTGCCGCAGCCAGGGCCGTCTGTTTGTGCTGCTTCGTTTTGCCGGCCAGGATGTCGCCGCGCTTATTGAGCAAGAAGGTTCTCAGGCCTTTGTCCGCGCGACGACGAGCGGTTCTTGTGTGCCGTCGCTGGTACTCCCGGTTGACCATGGCCGTGTGCTGGCGCTTTGCCCTTCCGTTGCCGATTACGAGCGCGAGCTTGCCGTCTTGGTGCTTCCGTTTTTGGATGGCTCTACGATCGACGCTGCATTTGTGTCCGGTGGCCAAAAGCTTGGCTCCATTCGCCTCGATAGCCGCGTGGCCAAGCTGGAATCCAAGATTAACTACAAAGCAAAGGCTGCGATGTGTGCGCTCGTTCGCGATGCACAGCGCGGCGAGTGCTGCGATCGCTATGAGATCGATGCCGTTCGTTATTTACCGGCAGACGCCGGCGCGGTGTGGCGCTATGAGGTTACGTGGGTGGGAGACCCCCAGTGCGCACCTGAGCTCCAGGTCTTCGATACGCATATGAACGCTATCGATATCACCGTGCATGTGTTTGAATCGCAGGTCGATGTACCGCAGCAGAACGGATGCCGCGTCAACAAAACGTATCTGAGCGTTGAGATGCCTCAGGATATACGAGATTTTGTCGCGATTGTGAGCGATCCCACGGAGCAGATTCAGAGTGGTTTTTGCGCCATGGATGGTCGCCTGTACAACGGCATGGTCGACGACAGCTGGAACCGCATGAAGGATGCGCGTGCAGACGACGCAGCTTATCGACGTTGGTTTGAGCAGCATCGCGCAAAGCCGGGCGATTTGGCGTGCCAGCGTGTCGCTTCGGTGGCTTTTGCCTATAGACCACTCGTGAGCATTGTGGTGCCGTGCTACAAGACTGATCGGGTCTACCTGCGCGAGCTGCTGGACTCGGTGCTAGCTCAGAGCTATGACAACTGGGAATTGCTGCTTATGGATGCCTCGCCCGAATGGGATGCGGTGGCCAATCTTGCAGCAAGTGCCAACGACGAGCGCGTTCGTCGCATCGAGCTGCCCGGCAACGGCGGCATTGTGCTCAACACCAACGCTGGTATTCAGCAGGCGGCTGGAGACTACATCGCGTTCTTGGACCATGACGACATTCTGGAACCGGACGCATTATTCCATTATGTTGCCGCGCTGAACAGGGCCGCCGAGGGCGAGCGTCCCCAGGTCCTGTTCTGCGACGAGGACATGTTCCAGAAAACGGGGGAGTGGGGCCAGCCGGTCTTTAAGACGCGGCTCAACGTCGACCTGCTCTATAGCCATAACTGCGTGACGCATTTTCTGATGGTGGAGAAGGCGCTCATCGATCACATTGGCATGTCTCCGGAAGATGTTGCGGGTGCCCAGGATTACGACCTGACGCTTCGCTGCCTTTCGGCGGGCGCGCGGTTTGAGCATGTTGCGCACGTGCTGTATCACTGGCGCGTTCATCCGGGGTCGACCGCCGATGGCTCTGCCGATAGCAAGCCGTATGCTATTGAAGCCGGGCGCCTTGCGCTTCAGCGTCACTTTGACGCGCTGGGCATTTGCGGAACGGTCGAGGAGGCCGAGACGCCGTTTGTCTACCGCATGCGCTATGCGCTGCCGGAGCC
>CABSNS010000023.1:0-10962 GCA_902479105.1 uncultured Collinsella sp.
TCTAATTCGTCGGCAGCGTCAGATGTGTATAAGAGACAGCCATGGAGCAGGACGTGGGGCTTTCGATTGAGCGCCTGTCTGTCGATGGCGGTGCCTCGCGCAACGAGTTCATCATGCAATTCCAGGCCGACCTGCTGGATATCCCCGTGCTGCAATGCGAGACGGTGGAGACCACGGCAATCGGTGCCGCGTACTTGGCGGGTCTTGCGGTCGGCTATTGGGAAGACCTTGAAGAGCTGGAGCAAAATGCCCAGATCGTTAGGACCTTCCTTCCCCATATGTCCGCCGAGCGTCGCGAGCAAAACCTTGCGGGCTGGCGTGATGCAGTCAAGCGCTCGCTCAGTACCGCACAGTAGGGCTGCGATGGGCTGCTCGATACAACAAACCGCTAAACTTATGCATGGCGTGCGGCGGCAACATTGCTGCGCGCCTTGTCAGCAAGGCCGTTTTGCGGCTGCAACGAAAGGGGCAATCAACCCATGACCGTCACCTACGATGCGTCCCGTGTGACGCTTGTCGATCATCCGCTCGTCCAGCACAAGCTGTCGATCCTGCGCGACAAAAACACCGGCACCAACCAGTTCCGTCAGCTCGTGCGCGAACTCGCGCTTTTTGACGGCTACGAGGCCATGCGCGACCTGCCTATGGAAGACGTCGAGGTCGAGACCCCCATCACTACCGCCACGTTCAAACAGCTTGCCGGCAAGAAACTCGCCATCGTGCCCATCCTGCGTGCGGGCCTTGGCATGGTCGACGGTATCCTCGACCTGGTGCCCTCCGCTCGCGTGGGCCACATCGGCATGGAGCGCGACGAGGTCACCCACGAGCCGCACGAGTATTACTGCAAGATGCCCAAGGATATCGACCAGCGCATCTGCCTGGTCGTCGACCCCATGCTCGCCACGGGCGGTTCGGCCGAGATGGCCATCAGCTACCTGCGCGGGCGCGGTGTCAAGGACATCCGCATGCTGTGCATCGTCGCGGCCCCCGAGGGCCTCAAGTCGCTGACTGAGAAGGATCCCGATGTGCATATCTATACCTGCGCCATCGACGACCATCTCAACGAGGCTGCCTACATCGTTCCCGGTCTCGGCGACGCCGGCGACCGCATCTACGGCACGCTCTAGTCGCTGGGCTAAGACGGCCGCGGCTGCAAATACGAAGAAACGGTGCGCGCGGTCGAACAAAAGGCGACCGCGCGCACTCCTGTTAACGGACGTTTTGCCCTGCAGGGTTCGAGAAAAACGTATTACCGTACCTGCGGCATAAAGAAGGTCTTAAGAAAACGAACAGGTGCGTATTAACCGATGCTTTTTCGGTTGTACTTTAGCGATTGGCTCGTACAATAGTCACCAATGTTTGGCGGGAACTGTTCTGTGAGGCGTTAAAAAGGAAAGTGAGGACGCCAGTGTTTCAGATAGCCGATCTGCTCGCTATCGTTGCAGGTGCCATCGCGGGCGCGATTGCCTTCCTTCCCTTTGTCTTTACGCTCAAGCCGGTTCTTGACGATAAGCAGAATGCGGACATGCTCAAGGGTATGGTGAGTCTCGCGGTCTCGGCAATCGCGTTGCTTGTCTTTACCTTGGTTGTGTTTGTGTTGTTCGGAGAGGCATTTCGCATGTTCCTCCTGGGCGAGGCGATCGGCTTCGTGGCCTTTATGGCCGCCTGCGCGGTTCGCGTCGCCAAGGCGCTGCGAGATCCTCATGAGGTCGAAAGGTAAGTCGTGGAAATTTTTGAAAAGCTGCCTGATGAGATTAATCATCTGGTCAGCGAGTTCAGCTCCACCCCTGTCGTGGGCGATCTGAGCTGCGGCATCACGCAGTACTCGTTTTGGCTGATCGTCTCCACGATCGTGCTCCTGATCGTCCTGGCCGTGTTCAAGAAGAAGCAGACCCTGGTTCCCAAGGGCTTCTTCGTCAACGGTTTCGAGTACATCATCGAGTACGTCGAGAACGATATCGGCAAGGGTGTCGTGGGTGAGAACTGGAAGAAGCACTTCCCGTTCCTGTGCTCGCTTTTCCTGTTCATCCTGATCAATAACATGATCGGCCTGATCCCGGGAATGAAGCCCGGCACCGGTGCAATCGGCTCCACCGCCGCGCTCGCCATCTTCGCCTTCGTGTACTTCATCTACTACGGATGCAAGGCTCACGGCGTGATCGGCTACATCAAGAGCCTCGCCCCGCAGGGCGTGAGCTTCCCGATGAACGTGCTCGTGTGGGTCGTCGAGCTTTTCTCGACCTTCCTGCGCCTCATCACGCTCGCCGTCCGTCTGTTCTGCAACATGTTCGCAGGACACGTGGTCATGGGCTCGTTCGCCATCATGGCGAGCATGTTCATGCAGCCGCTGCTTCAGCAGGTTTCCGCGGCCCACGCCGTCGGCGCCCTGCCTTCGCTGGCCTGGCTTGCCATTCTCATCCTGATCTATGCGATCGAGCTTGTGGTCGGCGCCATCCAGGCTTACGTCTTCACGGTCCTTACCGCCGTGTATGTCTCCGAGGCAGAGGAGGTCGCGGAGGAGGAGTAGTCTTCCGTTCGCGCCTTAAAGGTAAGGCAATTCGTTAAACCGCCGGTGCCCGTACCCATGGAGCCCGGCAGTTATAAAAAGGTTATCCTGCGTGAAATAAGACACGCACGACAAAGGAGGAATCGTGGGAGTTATCGGTTACGGTCTCGGTGTTATCGGCGCTGGTCTTGCTATCGGCCTGTCTGCTCTGGGTGCTACGGGTGCTATGGCCCGTCAGCCTGAGGTCCAGGGCCGCGTGTTCACCGTCTTCATCATGGGCTCCGCTTTCGGCGAGGCTCTGGCTCTGATCGGCTTCGTTGTCGCGCTGATCGTTAAATAGCACGGAGCGTCAAGTATGAATCTTTCATCCCAGAAGAGCGCGATCGCACTCTCCGCGTCCGCGGCCGCGCTGCTCATGCCGGTTTCCGCGTTCGCCGAGGACGGCGCCGCCGGTGCGGACATCCTCATCCCTAAGATGGCGGAGTTCATCCCGGCGCTTATCGCCTTCCTGATTATCTGGATCGTGCTGGCCAAGGTCGCCCTGCCGGGCATCATGAAAACCATGGAGGAGCGCGGCAAGAAGATCGAGGAGAGCCTCGACGAGGCCGAGAAGACCAAGCAGGAGGCTATCGCCAAGCGCGCTGAGTCCGACTCGATCGTCACCGACGCCCGTCGTCAGGCTGCCGACATCGTTCTCGAGGCCCGTAAGGACGCCGAGTCCGAGCGTGCCCGTATCATCGAGGCTGCTCACAAGGAGGCCGAGGAGATCATCGCCAAGGCCCATACGACCGTCGAGGACGAGCGCAAGTCCATCTACGCCGGTGCCGCGAGCTCCATCGCCGACCTGTCCGTTGCCGTCGCCACCAAGATCGTGGGCGAGGCACTCGAGGACGAGACCGAGCAGAAGAAGCTCATCGAGCGCTACATCCAGGAAGCAGGTAGCCTGAATGCCGACTAGCCGCTATCAGGACAAGGTGCTCGAGACCTACGCGCGTTCCCTTTTGGAAGCCGCCAAGGCCGAGAACCATGTGTTCGAGGACCTCGAGATGATCGAGCGCTTGGCTTCTGCCAGCCCCGAGATCATCGCCGTGCTCGACACCATGTCCAAGCGCGACCAGCTCGACCTTCTTCCCAAGGTGGCAGCTGCCTTTAAGTATGTTGCCGAGGAAGACGAGGATGTAGTGGGCGTGACCGTCACCACGGCGATCCCGCTAGACGACGAGCTGCGTCAAACCATCACTAAGAAATGCGAGCAGGACTTCGGCCGCAAGGTATTCCTTATCGAGCAGGTCGACCCGTCTATCGTGGGCGGCCTGGTGCTCGAGGCCCGCGGCGAGCGTCGTGACATTTCCGTCAAGACGCAGCTGCGCATCGCGCAGGAGACCCTCGCAAACTCTGCTAATTCGTACGGAGGTGAAGCCTAATGTCCGAAACCCTCAATGCCCAGGATATCGCCAAGAAACTGCAGGAGCAGCTCACGAGCCTCTCCGCGACGGTCGATACGCATGAGGTTTCAACGGTCGACGAGGTAGGCGACGGCATCGCGCGCGTCTCCGGCCTCAAGAGCGCCATGGCAGGCGAGCTTCTGGAGTTCAAGAGCTCCGATACCGGTGAGACCGTCTTCGGCCTTGCCCAGAACCTTGACCGTGACGAGGTCGGCGCCGTTCTGTTCGGTGCCGTCGACTCCATCAAGGAAGGCGACGAGTGCCGCACCACTGGCCGCGTTATGGATATCCCCGTGAGCCGTGCCATGCTCGGCCGCGTCGTCAATCCGCTCGGCCAGCCCATCGACGGCCTGGGCGACATCGTCGCTACGCACCGTCGCCCCATCGAGTTCAAGGCTCCCGGCGTCATCGATCGTACCCCGGTGTGCGAGCCGGTTCAGACCGGTCTGCTCGCTATCGACTCCATGGTGCCTATTGGCCGCGGTCAGCGTGAGCTCATCATCGGTGACCGTAAGACCGGTAAGACCGCCATCGCCATCGACGCTATCCTCAACCAGCGCGGCAAGGGCATGGTCTGCATCTATGTCGCCATCGGCCAGAAGGCCTCCACGGTTGCCAACATCCGCGAGACCCTCGCTCAGCACGGTGCGCTCGACTACACCATCATCGTTTCGGCCACCGCTGCCGATTCCGCCCCTATGCAGTACATCGCGCCTATGGCCGGTGCCGCTATCGGCGAGTTCTTCATGTACAACGGCGAGGACGGCAAGCCCGCCAGCGAGACCAACCCCGGCGGCCACGTGCTCGTCATCTACGATGACCTGTCCAAGCAGGCTGTGGCCTACCGTCAGATGTCGCTGACGCTGCATCGTCCGCCCGGACGCGAGGCCTATCCTGGCGACATCTTCTACCTGCACTCTCGTCTGCTCGAGCGTGCCGTCAAGATGTCCAAGAAGAACGGTTACGGCTCCATGACGGCACTGCCGATCATCGAGACCCAGGACGGCGACGTCTCGGCCTACATTCCGACCAACGTCATTTCCATTACCGATGGTCAGATCTACCTGCAGTCCGAGCTCTTCTTCCAGGGTCAGCGCCCGGCAGTCGACGTGGGTATCTCCGTGTCCCGCGTCGGTGGCGATGCGCAGACCAAGGCCATGAAGCAGGTCGCCGGCAACCTCCGTCTGGACCTCGCTTCCTATCAGGAGCTCGCTGGCTTTACGCAGTTCGGCTCCGACCTCGACGAGGCTACTCAGAAGCAGCTGACCCACGGTGCTCGCATGACCGAGCTCCTGAAGCAGCCGCGTTACAAGCCGTTTGAGGTTGGCGAGCAGATCGTTACGCTGTTCGCTGGCAACGAGGGCTTCCTAGATGACCTGGAGATCGCCGACGTGCTGCCTTTCCGTGCCGAGCTCATCGAGTACATGGACAATGGCTTTGGCTCGCTGCTCGACAAGGTTCGCGCCAAGAAGATCGATGATGACACCAAGGCTGAGCTCTTGCGCGTCATCGGCGACTTCAAGCAGCAGTTCATGGCCAAGCACCATTCGGATGTTTCTGGATCAGAGGAGAACTAAGCCCCATGGCCAACCTTCGCGACATTAAGAAGCGAATCTCCTCGGTTACCACGACCAAGCAGATCACGCGCACGATGGAGATGGTCTCTACGGCCAAGATCCGTCGTGCCCTCGATCGCTCCAAGCAGGCCGAGCCCTATAAGGAGGCGCTGACCGACGTCATGTTGACGGTCGCCGGTGACGCCTCCTGTTCGGGCACCGATCCCATGCTGCAGAAGCATGAGAGCATCAAGCATGGCCTGATTGTCGTTATTGCCTCGGACCGCGGCCTTGCCGGCGGTTTCAATACGACGGTGGAGCGCACGGCCGAAAAGCTCGCCGCTTCTTGGGCGAACGACGGCATCGAGTGCGAGATCATCGCGTGCGGGCGTAAACCGGCCACGTATTTCCGTGACCGCGCAAACGTCATCATGCACTTCGAGGGCAACTCCTCTGAGCCCGATTTCAATCAGGCCCGCATGATCTCCTCTCATATCTGCGATGCGTATCGTGCCGGTGAGCTTGACCGTGTCGAGCTTGTCTACCACCACGCCAAGAACCGCGTGGATCAGGAGCTTCGCGTCGAGCATCTGTTGCCGCTCGACCCCGAGATGATCGCTATGGCCCACGGTCCGCGTAAGAACGAGACCGACGCCCCTAAGCGCATCTCGTCCACGTTCGAGTTCGTGCCCTCTCCCGAGCATGTTCTCGGCAAGCTTGTGCCGTCTTATATCCTGACGGTCATCTACCAGGCCCTGATCGATTCGGCGGCTGCCGAGCAGGGTGCACGCCGCAAGGCCATGCACTCCGCGACGGAAAACGCCACCGCGATCATCTCGACCCTTACCCGCACGTATAGTCGCGTGCGCCAGGCTTCGATCACGACCGAGATTAACGAGATCGTCGGCGGAGCCTCAGCATTGGAGGAACAGTAATGGCTAATAACACCGTAAAGCTTGCGGTCGAGGAAGCCACCAAGAAGACGACTGCCGGTGATGGTCGCATCGTGCGAATCATCGGCCCTGTCGTCGACGTCAAGTTTGACGGCGCGGTGCCCCCGATCTACAACGCGCTCACGGTCGAGGCCGAGACCCCGATCGGTCATCTGAGCACGATCCTCGAGGTCGAGAGCCAGCTTCCGGGCGGCGTCGTCCGCACGGTCGCCATGTCCTCGACCGACGGCCTGCAGCGCGGCCTCATCGCCACCGATACCGGTGAGCCCATGAAGATGCCGGTCGGCCCCAAGACGCTCGGCCGCATTTGGAATGTCATGGGCAGGCCCGTCGACGGCAAGCCCATGCCCGAGGTGGAGGAGTTCTACCCCATCCACCATGCAGCGCCCCGTTTCGACGAGCTCACCACCAAGACCGAGATCTTCGAGACCGGCATCAAGGCCGTCGACCTGCTCGAGCCCTACATCCGTGGCGGCAAGACAGGCCTGTTCGGCGGCGCCGGCGTCGGCAAGACCGTTCTGATTCAGGAGCTCATCAACAACCTCGCGCAGGAGCACGGCGGCACCTCGGTGTTCACCGGCGTCGGCGAGCGTACCCGCGAGGGCACCGACCTGTTCCTCGAGATGAGCGAGTCTGGCGTTATCGACAAGACCTGCTTGGTCTATGGCCAGATGAACGAGCCGCCCGGAGCGCGTCTGCGCATCGGTCTGGCCGGCCTTACCACCGCTGAGTACTTCCGCGATCGCGGCCAGGACGTTCTGCTGTTCATCGACACCATCTTCCGCTTCTCCCAGGCGGGTTCCGAGGTTTCCGCACTGCTGGGCCGTATGCCGTCCGCCGTTGGTTACCAGCCCACGCTGGCAACCGAGATGGGCGACCTCCAGGAGCGCATTACCTCGACCAAGACGGGCTCCATTACCTCCGTCCAGGCTGTCTACGTCCCCGCAGACGACCTGACCGACCCGGCGCCTGCCACGACGTTTACGCACCTCGACGCCACCACGGTTCTTTCGCGTAGCATTTCGTCGCTCGGCCTGTTCCCGGCTATCGACCCGCTCGCGTCTTCCTCCGACGCTCTCGATCCCTCGATCGTCGGCGAGGAGCACTACCGTGTCGCCGTCAAGGTCCAGGAGCTCCTGCAGGAGTACTCCGACCTTCAGGACATCATCGCCATTCTGGGTATGGACGAGCTGTCCGAGGAGCAGCGCCTTACGGTCAACCGTGCCCGTAAGATTCAGCAGTTCCTCTCGCAGTCCTTCCACGTCGCCGAGAAGTTCACCGGCAACCCCGGTGTCTACGTCCGCGTCGAGGATACCGTCCGCTCTTTCGCCGAGATTGTCGACGGCAAGGCCGATGACCTGCCCGAGCAGGCTTTCCGCTATGCTTCCACGATTGAGGACGTGCGCGAGCGCGCCCGCAAGATGGGGGAGAAGTAGGTTATGCGTATCCGCATCGTGTGCCCCGTGAGCTGCGCCTATGAGGGCGACGCTGCGTTTGTGTCGATTCCGTCCACGGATGGCGAGTTTGGCGTTCTGCCTGCTCACTCCAGCGAGATCTGCACGATCGACCGCGGTTACGTTCGCGTTTCCGATAAGGCCATGGGCACTGTCGACCACACGTTTGCCGTGGCCGGCGGCTATGCCCAGGTTGCGGACGATGTCGTGACCGTTCTCGCCGAGCGCGCTTGCGATTTGGCGACCGTCGATGCCGACAAGCTTAAAGCTGATATTCAAGGTTTTGAAGAGAAGCTGGGTAATTTGTCGGAGGATGATGCACGCCGCGCCTACCTCTATAATGAAATCGCATGGTGTAAGCTCAAGCTTGCCCAATAGTCAAACGATTTAGCGTTCGACCATTTGCGAACACATCATGCCCGGGATGGCCCAGCCACCCCGGGCATGCTTTTTGAAAGGGTAGACCTTGGATATTATCCGCGTTGAGGGTGGCCACGCCATCGGAGGCTCCGTGCCCGTCTCGGGCGCCAAGAACTCCGCACTCAAACTCATGGCGGCAACGCTTCTGGCGCCGGGCAAGACGACGCTGCAGAACGTGCCCGATATTTCCGATGTCCACGTGATGGGCAAGGTGCTCAAAGGCATGGGCGCTACGATCGATGTTCTCGACGAACACACGCTCGAGATTGATACCTCTCAGGTCGATTCATGGGAGGCCCCCTACGAGCTCGTTGCCAAGATGCGCGCTTCCACCGCCGTCATGGGACCCCTGCTGGGCCGCTTCCATCGCGCCAAAATTGCCATGCCGGGCGGCTGCAACCTGGGTGCTCGCAAGATCGATATGCACATTCTGGGTCTCGAGGCCCTGGGCGTTGAGTTCGATACCGCCCACGGTTACATCAACGCTAATGCGCCCCAAGGTCTGCGCGGTACCACCGTCACGCTCGAGTTCGCCAGCGTCGGTGCGACCGAGAACCTCATCATGGCCTCTGTGCGCGCACAGGGCACCACGGTTATCGATAATGCCGCCCGCGAGCCCGAGATCGTCGATCTCGCTAACATGCTCAACGAGATGGGCGCCAAGATTGTTGGCGCCGGTACGCCCGTCGTGACTATCGAAGGCGTGGAAGAGCTCCATCCCGTTACCCATCGCGTGGTGGGCGACCGCATCGAGGCCGGTACCTTTATCGTTGCCGGTGCGTTGATGGCCGACGATCGCGGTGTCGACGTCACGGGTTTTTGCCCCATTCACTTGGGCATGGTGCTCAAGAAGATGGAGCTCATGGGTATCGACTGCGAGCGCGTCGAAGATGGCGTCCATGTGAACCGTGCCGAGCGTATCAAGCCGGTCGACATCCAGACGCTTCCGTTCCCCGGTTTCCCGACCGACATGCAGGCGCAGATTATGGTGCTCTCCGCCCTTGCCGACGGCAGTTCCGTTATTACCGAAAATATCTTCGAGAATCGCTTTATGTTTGCCTCTGAGCTGGTGCGCATGGGTGCCGACATTCGTATCGAGAGCCATCATGCCATGATTCATGGCGTCAAGGGCTTCTCGGGTGCACAGGTTACCTCGCCCGATCTGCGTGGCGGAGCGGCCCTCGTCGTAGCGGGCTTGATCGCCGACGGGACGACCGAGGTTTCGGCCATCCATCACATCAAGCGCGGCTACGAGCAGTTTGTCGAAAAGCTGCAGGCGCTCGGCGCGCATGTCGAGCATGCTACCGTCCCCGATCCCGTCATCTACTAATACAGGTTGCCTATGTTTAATAAAAAGCCCCTCGCGGATACCACCGCCCGAAGACCCTCAACTGGTGCGCAGGCCAAGATCTACAGTCGCGATAACGTGGCTCGCTATTCCGAGCGCGCTCGTCAACGTCGTCGTAGCCACACGATTCGTCACGTCGCGCTCATTGTCGTGCTTGGCGTGCTGCTGAGTGCCACTACCGCTGCCGGCCTGTGGTTTGCCACCATTATGGGCAAGCTCGGCGATTCCAATGTCATTACCGACAATCTGCGTCGGGTTCTGGTTGACACCGATGAGGCAAAGGATCCGTTCTACGTGCTGCTTCTTGGCACCGACGGCCGTCCGGGCGAGGATACGTATCGTGCCGACTCGATTATCCTGGCACGCATCGACCCCACGCAAAAGCAGGCGACGCTCATTTCCGTTCCGCGCGACACCAAGGTCGAGTACAAGGGCGAGACCATGAAGATCAACGCCTGCCATACCGTTGGCGGCGCCGAGGCCATGGTCGAGGCGGTCAACGAGCTGTGCGGTGTTCAGATTTCCCACTATGCCGAGGTCAGCTTCGACGGTATGCAGGCGCTGATTGATTCGGTTGGCGGTATCGACATTAACGCAACCGATGATGTTGACGACCCCGAGCACCTGGATATTAAGATTACCGCTGGCCAGCAGCATATGGACGGTGCCACCGCCCTTACCTATGCCCGCTGCCGCTACACCTATGCCGACGGCGATTACACGCGCATGCGCCACCAGCGTCAGGTGCTTGGCGCCCTTGCCAACCAGATTCTCAATAACTTCGATGCCACGAAGATCTTTGGCCTGGTTAATTCGCTGTCCGATATGCTCGTAACCGATATGAGCGTTCAGGATATCGTGGCTACGGTCAACGCCATGCGCGGTATGGATGTCGACGGTATCTACTCGGCCAACCTGCCCTCGTACGCCGACGACAGCACCATGATCGACGGTGTGAGCTACGTCTTTGTCTACGAGGACGAGCTCAAGGAAATGATGGAGCGCGTCGATGCCGGCAAGGACCCCAAGGGTCCCAACACCATGGGCCTTTCCGACGGTTCCAGCTCTACGATCGGCGACCTGAACAACAACACGTCTGACGACTACGCAAATGGTACCGCAACCTCATCGGTCAGCTCTGACGATTCCGATGACTCAAGCGATTCGAGCGATTCGGACTACTACGAAGAGCCCACCGGCGACGGCAACGGCTACGAGGCCAACTACTAAGTCTGTCTCTTATACACATCTCCGAGCCCACGAGACTCCTGAGCATCTCG
>CABSNS010000024.1:0-10897 GCA_902479105.1 uncultured Collinsella sp.
TCTTAAGATTACTGGCGCCCGCGCTAATAACCTCAAAAACGTTACCGCCAAGATTGAGTTCGGTACGCTCACAGTCGTTACCGGTGTTTCGGGATCGGGCAAGAGCTCCCTGGTCACCGATACGATTGCGCCCGCGCTTACGAATGCCATCCATCGTTCGACGCGTCCCGTGGGGCCGTACAAGAAGATTGAGGGCATTGAGTGCATCGATAAGGTAATCGATATCGACCAGTCACCGATCGGTCGCACGCCGCGTTCGAACCCTGCGACCTATATTGGCCTGTGGGATGACCTGCGTGCGCTATTTGCAAGCACGCCGGAGTCGAAGGCGCGCGGCTACTCGCCGGGACGTTTCTCCTTTAACGTAAGCGGCGGTCGCTGCGAGGCGTGCAAAGGCGATGGCCAGATCAAGATCGAGATGCACTTCCTTCCCGATATCTATGTCCCCTGTGAGGTATGTGGCGGCAAGCGCTATAACCGCGAGACACTCGAGGTTACCTACCGCGGCAAGACAATCTCGGACGTGCTCGACATGAGTGTCACCGAAGCACTGGCTTTCTTTGGGAATATCCCGCAGATTAAGCGCAAGCTGCAGACCCTATATGACGTGGGTCTGGGCTACGTGAGCTTAGGCCAGCCCGCTACGACGCTTTCGGGCGGCGAGGCGCAGCGCGTGAAGCTCGCCAAGGAGCTTCATCGTCGTCAGACAGGCAAGACGTTCTACATTTTGGACGAGCCCACAACCGGCCTCCATTTTGAGGACGTTCGTCAGCTGCTCGACGTTTTGCAGCGCCTGGTCGATGCGGGCAACACGGTTCTGGTGATCGAGCACAACCTTGATGTCATCAAGGTTGCCGACCGCCTGATCGATATGGGCCCCGAAGGCGGCAATGGCGGCGGAACCGTCGTGGTCTCAGGCACGCCGGAGCAAGTCGCGGCATGTTCGCAGAGCTACACGGGCAAGTTCTTGGCGCCGTTGCTCAAGCGTGACCGTGAGCGTCAGGCGCAGCTCGACGCGCAGTAAAGAGACGTTGTAGTACCGACGCGCCACCGATTCCTCCTGATTCGGTGGCGCTTCTGTGTGTCGAGATGGCATATACGACGGAATTGGCCCTATACTTAATCCTTGCGTCGCTCTGCGAGGGAAAGGATGTGCCATGGCAAAGGCTGTTAAGACGCCAAAAACCAATGCGATGCGCGAGCTGGAAAGCGCCGGCATCTCCTATGTTCTCCATACGTACGAAGACGATGGCGACGAATCGTCGGGGCTGGGCGTCGCGATTTCCGAGCAGCTTGGCGAGGAGCCCGGTCAGGGATTTAAGACCCTGGTCTGCACGACGCCGTCCAACGACCATGTTGTGTGCTGCATTCCCGTTGCCGACGAGCTCGACCTCAAGGCCGCCGCGCGCGCCGCAGGCGAAAAGTCGCTGACCATGATGCATGTCAAAGATTTGCTTGCCGCGACGGGGTATGTCCGCGGCGGTTGCAGTCCGGTCGGTATGAAAAAACGCTTCCGGACGCTGATCGATGAGACATGCGTCCTTTGGGATACCATTTTTATCTCGGGTGGCAACTGCGGCTATCAGCTTGAGCTTGCTCCCGATGACTTAGTTGCATTTTGCGGGGCGACGGTTGCCCCGATCACGAGAGAGGACTGAGCGATGCCGCAGGAAGAATCAAAGCGCGGAGCTCACTTTGCAAAAGGGTCGGCTCCTCAGACGCCCGCGCCCGAGGCCGCTTCGTTCGATAACGAGATTCGAAACGCCTGGTCCGCTGCCGCTGACCCGGGCGAGACGGCCGTGTACTTGCGTGCCGCCGGTGCCGGCACGGCACTTCCCCGTACGGTTCTTTCTTCGGCTCGTCCCGATGAGACGGCTGTCTTTTTGGCCGCCGCTCAATCGAGCGCCAGCGTGAAGCCGATCGCCTCCGAGGCTCCTCGTGCGCCGCGTCCCGATGAGACGGCGGTGTTTTTGATGGCAGCCCAGGGAAAGAGCACACCGCAGAGCGCTCCTGCCGCTCGTTCCGCCAAGCCCGCGGCTCATGATGATGGCGAACCGCTTCTTTCGGATGACGAATGGTCGCCGCTTGGTTCGACCGATCCCGTCGAGGGCGTGGCCATCGACGGTGATGACGACTGGGACCCTCTGTCGTTTTCTGCCCGAACCGTCGCCGCCAAAGAAGTTGACACGGTGTTTGGCGACCATGCCATATTCGATGATGATGCCGTATCCGGAAACAACATGCCGAACAGCGATGACGTCGCACCTGCCGATGACGCCGTTTTGGTTGACGATCCCTTTGCGATGACCGGCTCCTTTGCCGTTGTGGACGATTTGCCGCCACAAGATGAGGTTTATGAGGACTCTCAGGACGACGTAGACGATATGGGTTCGTCGGACTACTCCACGGTTGGTCGTTCTGCTGGCCTCATGACCGTGCTGACCATCGTGTCGCGCGTTACCGGGTTTATCCGCACGTGGGCCATGGCGGCCGCCATCGGCATGTCTCTGCTCTCGTCCTCCTATCAGGTTGCCAACAACCTGCCCAACATGCTCTACGAACTCGTGATGGGCGGCATGCTCGTTACGGCGTTTTTGCCGGTGTATATGGGTGTGAGGCGCGAGCAGGGCCGCGAGGCATCGAACGAGTATGTCGGCAACCTGCTCGGTATTCTGCTTCTGGTGCTAGGCGGCATCTCGCTGCTGGGCACCGTGTTTGCTCCCGGCTTTATTTGGACGCAGTCGTTCCTTTCGGGCGATGGCGGCAGCATGGATACCGCTGCGTTCATGTTCCGCTTCTTTGCTATCCAAATTCTGTTTTATGGCTTGGGCTCGGTGTTCTCGGGCGTTCTCAACGCACACCGCGACTATTTCTGGTCGACGTTTGCCCCGGTTCTCAACAATGTCATCGTCATCGCCAGCTTTATGGGCTTTGCTCCCGTGTGTGCACAATTTGGCGGGCAGGCCGGTATTATCTTGATCGCGGCTGGTACGACCCTCGGCGTCTTTGTCCAGATGGCCTGCCAGATTCCCGCGCTTGGCAAGCATGGCGTGCATCCTCATATCCATATCGACTTTAAGGACCCCGCGCTGCGACAGACGATTGCGCTTGGTATCCCGACGCTGCTCGCCACGGTGTGCATGTTTGTCTCGACTTCCATTACCAATGCCGCCGCGCTGGTGGTGCAGCCCGAGACCGGCCCTTCCGTCATCGCATATGCGCGCCTGTGGTACACATTGCCCTATGCGCTGATCGCCGCCTCGCTTTCGACGGCACTCTATACCGAACTCTCTCACGATGCGCAGGAGAAGGATTACGACAGCGTCCGCACGGGCATTTCGCGTGGTGTCGCCCAGATGCTCTTTTTCCTGATTCCGTTTGCGATGTATCTGATCGTCTTCGCCCGTCCGCTCAACATGATCTACTGCGCCGGCAAGTTCGATGAATCCGGTGTGGCGCTGGTGTCGGAGTTCCTTATCTATCTGGCACTTTCCCTGCCGCTCTACGGCGTGGTCGTGCTGATGCAGAAGAGCTTTTCGGCCCTGCTCGATATGAAACCTTATAGCCGCTATTGCCTGTACTCCGCTATCGGTCAGGCCGGTTCGGTGCTGCTGTTTGGCGTGGTGCTGGGCTACGGTATGCCGGCAATTGCGCTTTCGTACGTCGTTGACTACGTGGTCTTGGTCGGATGCTCACTGTGGTGGCTGCGCCGTCGTCTGCATGGCCTTCAGGTCAAGTCTATCCTGCATGGCGGTTTCTTCGGCCTATTGTTCGGTGGCTTGGGCGCTGCCGCGGGCGCCGGCGTCATGTGGGCACTTGAGCACTTTGTCGGAGCGCTTGGCAGCTCGATCCTCATTACCCTGGGCTACGTTTGTGTTGCAGGCGTCGTCTCGCTCGCCGTGACTTTTGGCCTTGCCTTCGTCTTTAAGATGCCCGAGGTCTCGGCGCTGCTTCGTCGCAAGTAGGTGCGTGTGGCAGGTCACGACAACATTCCAACACTTGCCGAGCAGGTTTCGCGCGTTCCCACGCAACCCGGCTGCTACCTTTGGAAAGATGCCAAGGGCGATGTCATCTATGTGGGTAAGGCGAAAAACTTGCGTGCCCGTATGCGTCAATACGTGACGCTGCAGGACGAGCGTCAAAAGATTCCGCTCATGATGCAGCTGGTGGCGAGTTTCGACTATATCGTGGTGGAGACCGAGCACGAGGCATTGGTGCTCGAGCGCAATCTGATTGGCCAGTACCATCCGTACTTTAACGTCGATCTCAAAGACGATAAAAGCTATCCCTTTATCGCCATTACCAAGAGCGACTTGTTTCCGGCTATTAAATACACGCGAGAGCGCCATAAACCGGGAACGCGCTATTTTGGCCCCTATACCGATAGCCGTGCGGCGCGTGAGACCATCGATACGCTACGCAAGGTTATTCCTATTTGCTCGGCATCCTGTGCGGAATGGCGCCGCTGCCGCCGCATCGTCGAATCTCATAAGGGCGAAGAAGACATCGTCAATATGATTTGCGCGCAAAACGGGCGTCCCTGCTTTGACTACCATGTCGGGCGCGGGCCGGGCGCATGTGTCGGCGCGATTTCCCCTGCCGACTATGCCAAGAACGTCAAGCGTGTCGAACGTTTCTTGTCGGGCCATCGCAAGGATGTCGTCGACGAGCTTACGTCCGAGATGACGGAGGCAGCCGAGACACTCGATTTTGAGCGTGCGGCGCGCGTCAAGCGTCGTCTGGAAGTCATTAGGGGCTTGGACGATCGCCAACAGGTCGTTTTTCCATCAAGCGTCGATATCGACGTCATCGGCTTCTATCGCGAAGAGACTATCTCTGCCGCCTGTGTCTTTGTCGTTCGCGAGGGCCGAACGGTTCGAACTTGTGAGTTTATCCTCGATAAAGGCCTGGATGTCGACGAGGAAGAGCTTCAATCGGGCTTTCTTAAGCGCTATTACGACGAGACGGCTGATATTCCAGCCGAGATCAATCTCTCTGTCGAGCTTGAGGATGCCGAAGCATTGGGGGAGTGGCTTGCGGCCAAGCGCGAACGCTCTTGCCATCTCCATAGGCCGCAGCGCGGCGAAAAGCACCGCCTGCTCGATATGGCTTCCAAAAATGCGCGCCATGCCCTCATGCGCTACATGATGCGCACGGGGTATGCTGACGATCGCACCAATCAGGCGCTCCTGGAGCTCGAAAGTGCGCTGGCGCTGCCTGCGCCGCCGTTGCGCATCGAGTGCTTCGATATCTCGACGTTGCACGGCACCTTTACCGTCGCTTCGATGGTGGTATTTACCAACGGCCGTGCCGACAAGGGCCAGTATCGTCGCTTTAAAATTCAGGCCGAATTGGACGAGGCGAACGACTTCGTATCGATGTCCGAGGTTCTGGGGCGTCGCTATGCTCCCGAGCGCATGGCGGACGAGCGCTTTGGCTCGCGCCCCGATTTGCTCGTTGTCGATGGCGGCAAGCCGCAATTGACCGCTGCAATTAAGCAACTTGAGGCACTCGGCCTCGATATACCAGTCTGTGGCTTGGCAAAGGCCGATGAGGAGGTTTTCGTGCCGTGGGACGAGACTCCCGTCGTGCTACCGACCGGCTCCGCTTCGCTTTATCTGATCAAGCAGGTTCGCGATGAATCCCACCGATTTGCGATTACGTTCCACCGCGAGTTGCGCGATAAGGCTATGACGGTTTCGGTGCTTGACGACGTTCCGGGCGTGGGGCCCACCAGAAAACGTGCCATAATGCGCCATTTTGGCTCGATGAAGCGTTTGCGCGCGGCAAGCGAGCAGGAGATTGCAGAAGTTCGAGGCGTTCCGGCCGATGTCGCCAAAGCGGTCCACGAGGCACTTGTTGCATGGAATGCCGAGCGCGCCCAGGCATCGGCCAGCCGTTCCGAAAGCTAAACGCGCTTCTAAACAACTGGTATACATGATTTGCCGATTTTCAATCATTTATTTCGCGGCGATTACCTGTCGATTTCGGGTTTTATTAACGCTAAAACGTTTGACTAGCCATGGTGAATAACCCTGCTATCCTGCGGGTTGACGAAGACTGATATCTCACCTCGTCGATACATACTGTCTGGCGAATCGTTTGTCAATGAATTCGGTGAACGGTAGTAAATACCGTTCAAGCGTATGTATGTATCGGTCGCCGAGCGCGGCACCTCAGTTGGGTCCGTCGGTAGGTAAGGTATATATCGTCCGCAAGTTGCGCGGGGGCAAGTCTAGGTGCTCCCGGGTAAGATTCTCTATTGATAGGAGAAGACATGGCCATCATCAACAAGGGTATGTCCAGGCGTTCGTTCCTCGGCCTCACCGGCAGCGTCGCTGCTGTCGCAGGGCTTGGTCTCACCGGCTGCGGTGGCAGCTCCAACGACGAGGGTTCCGCTTCCGGTTCCACCGATTCCGCCAACCGTGGCGGCGGCGTGATCACCGCTGGTTCCGCTTACGCTCCGTCCAGCTTCGATCCCGCCAGCACCGGCTCCGCTGTGGGCCTGGGTGCTAACTGGCACGTCATCGAGGGCCTCTATGGCATCGATTACCACGACTACAGCACCTTCAACGAGCTCGCCACCGACGATCCCAAGTCCGTGGACGACACTACCTTCGAGGTCACCATCCGCAAGGGCGCCAAGTTCTCCGATGGCACCGAGGTCACTGCTGACGACGTCGTTGCCTCCTACACCGCTTGCGCTGCTTCTGCTACCTATGCTCCGTTCTTCCAGCCCTTCGAGTCCATCGAGGCCAAGGACGCCAGCACTGTAACGGTCAAGACCAAGGTCCCCAACTTCTCCCTGCTCAAGGATCGTCTGGCCATCATCCGCGTTACCCCGGCTACCCAGGCCGAGGAGGATCGCGCTAAGCAGCCGATCGGCTCCGGCCCCTGGATGTACGACTCTATCTCCGATACCGAGATCACCCTGGTTCCCAACCCCGAGTACAACGGTGAGTATGCTGCCGAGGATAAGAAGATCCAGTACAGCATCCTGACCGACCCCACCGCTCGCGTTACCGCTCAGCAGGAGGGCTCCACGCTCGTTATGGAGCTCGTCACCGCTGACGCCGTCGACCAGCTCGAGAGCGCCGGCTGCAAGATCGATAACGTCCAGGGTTTCGGCACCCGCTTCATCATGTTCAACGTCGCCAAGGAGCCTTGGAACAACGTCAAGGTCCGTCAGGCCGTCATGTACGCGCTCGACACTGAGAAGATGATCACCAACACCTTCGCCGGCCTTGCTACCGCTGCCAGCTGCTACCTGCCCAAGAGCTTCACCAACTATCATGAGGCTTCCACGGTGTACAAGACTGACGCCAAGAAGGCCAAGAAGCTCATCGAGGAGTCTGGCATCACCCCGGGTGCCATCACCCTGCGCACCACCGACAACGAGCAGATCAAGGGCATGGCCGCCCAGGTCAAGAACGACCTCGACGCTCTCGGCTTCGATGTGACCATCCAGACCGATACCTCGCCGGCCACCTACGCTGCAATCGACGGCGGCGAGGCCTACGATATCCTTCTCGCTCCTGGCGATCCGTCCTGTTTCGGCGCCGACCCCGACCTGCTGCTCAACTGGTGGTATGGCGACAACGTCTGGATGCAGACCCGTTGCCCGTGGAAGGATTCCGCTGAGTGGGGGAAGCTCCACGGTCTCATGGACGAGGCTCTTGCCGCCGAGGGCGACGAGCAGCAGAAGAAGTGGAACGAGTGCTTCGACATCATCGCCGACAACGCTGTTCTGTACCCCGTTGTCCACGTCAAGACCGTTTCCGCTTCCTGGGACGATCCGTCCACCGCGCCCAACGGCGAGGCCCTCGATGGCTTCAAGGGCATCGGCACGACGAGCATGTCCTTCAGGGGCGTCGCGACCGTCAAGGCCTAAGACTCGCTTGAATCATATGTGGGGCGTCGGTCGTAAGGCAACGTCCTCATAGTTGAAACAAAGACCCGGGCGGCCTCGATGTCGCTCGGGTCTTGTAATGAGTATCCATACTCATATACCAGTTGGTCCTACCGACAAAAGAAAGGGGAGAGAACGTGAACAACTTTCTACGTTTGATTGGAAGGCGTCTCGTGGCGCTGCCGATCATGGCATTGGGCGTCACCGTCCTGGTGTTCTTCCTTATGTCGTTCTCCAAGACCGACCCCGCCTATACGGCGTTGGGTGACGGTGCCTCGCCCGAGGCGGTTGCCGAGTACCATGAGAAGTATGGTCTGGACGACCCCTGGCCCGTGCGCTACGTGCGCTACATGGGCGATCTGATCCATGGTGACATGGGCACCTATGGCGCTGCTCGCAACTCCGTTGCCAAGCGCATCTCCACGGCCCTGCCCGTCACGATGCAGCTGACCTTCATCGGTCTTGCCATCGGCGCGGTCGTCTCGTTTTTACTCGGCGTCATCGCGGCACTGTATCGCGATAAATGGCCGGACCAAGTGATCCGCGTCTTCTCCATCGCCGGCCTGGCAACCCCGTCGTTCTGGCTTGCCGTCCTGTTGATTCTGCTGTTCTCTTCCTACCTTAAGGTGCTCCCGGCGTCCGGTGCTCTGCCTCACTTCACCACCAACCCGGCTGGCTATCTGGGACGTATGATCATGCCCGCTATCGCTCTGGCATTCCCGCTGACGGGCCAGATGACTCGTATCGTGCGTACGGCCATGGTCGAGGAGCTCGATAAGGACTATGTCCGTATGGCTCGCGGCGCCGGCGTTCCCGAGAAGGTCGTCGTCGGCATCAACGTTTTGCGCAACGCGCTGATCACCCCGGTCACCACCCTCGGTCTTAAGATCGGCTACCTCATGGGCGGTGCTGTCGTCATCGAGGTCATCTTCAACCTCCCCGGCATGGGTACTGCGATCCTGCAGGGCGTTCAGGGCAACGAGGCGAACCTGGTACAGGGCGTCGTCATCGTCGTTGCTCTTGCCTTCATCATCATCAACATCGTGGTTGACATGCTCTACCTGCTCATCAACCCGCGCATCAGGACGGTGTAGATTATGGTAAAGATTCGAGAGAAGCAAACCGAGCAGCTCGAGAAAGCTGCCTCCAAGGGGCTCAAGCTCGGTGGCTGGAAGAAGATGACGCTGTCTTCTAAGATTGCCGCCGTCGTGCTGGTACTGGTCGCCCTGACCGCGATTCTGGCGCCCCTTCTTGCCCCCTATAGCCCGGTCGAGATCTTCACTGCTCGCCAGGCTCCCGGCAACGGATTTATCTTCGGTACCGACGATAAGGGTCGCGACATTCTGTCGCGCATGCTCTACGGTGGTCGTTACTCGCTGATCATCGGCTTTGGCGCCACTGCCATGGCTCTGGTCTGCGGCTCGGTCGTGGGCGCCCTCGCGGCGGTTTCGCGCAAGTCCGTTTCCGAGGCGATCATGCGCATCCTGGACATCATCATGTCCATCCCGGGCATCGCCCTCGCGGCCGTCTTCGTCTCCATCCTGGGCAACTCCGTGCCGTCGATCATCTTCGCCATCGGCTTTATGTATACTCCGCAGATTGCCCGTATCGTGCGCGCCAACATCGTGTCCGAGTACGGCGAGGACTATGTCCGCGCGGTCATCGTTTCCGGTGCCAAGGCTCCGTGGATTTTGATCAAGCATGTTCTGCGTAACTGCATTGCCCCGATTATGGTCTTCACCGTTACCCTGGTCGCCGACGCCATCATCTTCGAGGCCTCGCTGACCTTCATCGGCGCTGGTATCCAGGAGCCCACCGCTACCTGGGGCAACATCCTCGCCGACGCCCGCGGCGGCGTGCTCGCTGGCCGTTGGTGGCAGGCGCTGTTCCCGGGCCTGGCCATCATGATCACCTGCCTGGCGCTCAACATCCTCTCCGAGGGCATTACTGACGCCATGGCCGCTGCTCCCTCCGCTGCCCTGGATCCGACCGACTCCTCCAAGCGCCGTGAGGCCGACCTGCTGGTCTCCGACCCCGTTCGCGCTTACAAGGAGCAGGCTCAGTCTCTGTCCGCCCGTCTTGGCGCTCTGCGTGATGTCGAACTCAAGCGTAACGACCGCCATGTGCCCGATGAGTCCGTTGAGCCGATCCTTTCGGTCCGTGATTTCTGCATCCAGTTTGAGCACCACGGTGACATCAACGTCGTCGACCACGTCAACTTTGACGTCCGTCCTGGCCAGACCATGGGCCTGGTAGGCGAGTCCGGCTGCGGTAAGTCCATCACCACGCTGGCCATCATGGGCCTGACCGACGATGACGAGCATCTTTCCGGTGAGGTTCTCTGGGAGGGCCGCGACCTGCTCAAGATGAGCAAGAAGGAGTGGTTCGGCCTGCGCGGTACCGATATCGCCATGGTCTATCAGGACGCCCTGTCCTCGCTCAACCCCTCCATGCTCATTTCCGCTCAGATGAAGCAGCTCACCAAGCGTGGCGGCACCCGTAGCGCCGAGGAGCTCCTGGAGCTCGTGGGCCTCGACCCCAAGCGTACGCTCGAGAGCTATCCGCATGAGCTTTCCGGTGGTCAGCGTCAGCGCGTTCTGATCGCTATGGCCCTTACCCGCGACCCCAAGCTGGTCATCTGCGACGAGCCCACGACCGCTCTGGACGTTACCGTCCAGAAGCAGGTCATCAAGCTGCTTAACGACCTTCAGGCCAAGCTCGGCTTTGCCATGATCTTCGTTTCGCACGACCTGGCACTGGTCGCCGAGGTCGCTCATAACATCACGGTTATGTACGCCGGCCAGGTTATCGAGCAGGCGCCCACCAAGGAGCTGCTCACCAACCCGATCCACGAGTACACCCGCGGCCTTCTGGGTTCCGTCCTGTCCATCGAGAGCGGTTCGGGCCGCCTGCACCAGGTGCCCGGCGCCGTTCCGAGCCCGCGCGATTTCCCCAAGGGCGATCTGTCTCTTATACACATCTGACGCT
>CABSNS010000025.1:0-10713 GCA_902479105.1 uncultured Collinsella sp.
GTTGCATGTGAATCGACGCCCGAACACACGATATTCACCATCGAGCTGCCCGCCGTATAGCCAGCGTGCCCTTACAAACACTTGACAATGCGCTCACGTGCATATGAGCCGCGATTTCTACTATCGATACTGCTGAATTGATATCGATGTGGAGGTATGCGGTATGACGGCTGCTGCGGCTGTGGAGCCCACGGAGCTTGAAGAACTCATGGAAGCGCAGGCCGAGGCCGCGCACGAGCGCGAGGTTGGGGATGCGACTCGCCCCACGGCAGAGGATCTTGCCGCCTCGCCGACGCGCATCGACGTCGAGGGCCTCGACCTGTTCTATGGCGACCATCATGCGCTCAAGGACGTGAATATCAAGATCCGCGACAAGCAGATCACCTCGTTTATCGGGCCTTCGGGCTGCGGAAAGTCCACGTTGCTGCGCTGCTTTAACCGCATGAACGACGGCATCAAGGATTGCCGCATCGAGGGCAAGATTGCGCTCGATGGTCAAGATATCCTGGGCGATTACGACATCTGCCGTTTGCGCCAGCGCGTGGGCATGGTGTTCCAGCGCCCCAACCCGTTTCCCATGAGCATCTACGACAACGTCGCGTATGGTCCGCGCGGTATGGGTGTGCGCGATCGCGCTGCGCTGGATGAGCTGGTCGAGGACTCCCTTCGTCGCGCTGCGCTATGGGATGAGGTCAAGGACAAGCTCAAAGAGTCGGGTCTGGGTCTTTCGGGCGGCCAGCAGCAGCGTCTGTGCATCGCCCGCGCACTTGCCGTGCAGCCCGACATTCTGCTGATGGACGAGCCGACCTCGGCACTCGACCCTGTGTCGACGCTGGTGGTGGAGCAGCTGGCCTGCGAGCTCAAAGAGACCTGCACGCTCGTGGTCGTTACGCACAATATGCAACAGGCGGCGCGTATCTCCGATTCGGTCGCATTCTTTTTGCTGGGTGAGCTGGTGGAGCACGCGCCCACCGCGCAACTCTTCAAGAATCCGACCGATCCGCGCACGGCGGATTATTTGACGGGGCGTTTTGGCTGATACCATCTGATAAAGGTACCTTTAGGGTTAAGATGCGGTCATGCCGGCCGCAAAGGGGTTCAACATGATCTATTACGTCGAGGACGATGACAACATCAGGGATTTGACGGTCTATGCGTTGCGCAAGCAGGGAATCGAGGCCGAGGGCTTTTCGTGCGACGGTGAGTTTAAGGCTGCCGTGGCGCGACGGGTACCCGATGCCGTTCTGCTCGACATCATGCTGCCCGATACCGATGGCTTGGCGATTATGCGTCGCCTGCGTGCCGACCGCCTGACGGCGACGGTGCCCATCATGATGCTTACCGCCAAGGATACCGAGCTCGACAAGGTGATGGCGCTCGATGGCGGTGCCGACGATTACCTGACTAAGCCGTTTTCGCTCATGGAGCTTGCGAGCCGCTGCCGCGCACTGCTGCGTCGCGGCGGCATGGTCAAGCAGACGAGCGATGTGCTCAGCGTGGGCGACATCGTGCTCTCACCCAGCCATCGCGAGGTGACCGTTGCCGGCGAGCCGCTTAAGCTCACCCTGCGCGAGTTCGACCTGCTCGAGTACCTCATGCGCAAGCCCGGCGTGGTTTTTACCCGCGAGTCGTTGCTGCAGAGCGTGTGGGGCTGGGACTTCGACGGCGGTTCGCGCACCGTTGACGTGCACGTGCAGACGCTTCGCCAAAAACTGGGCGAGCATGCCGGTGCCATCGAGACCGTACGCGGCGTGGGCTACCGCTTGGCCGAGCCTTCTGCCGGTGATGGTGCCGAAGGTGACGACACCGCGGCCACCGCATCAGAGGAGTAACCCGTGGTCTTCGCCCCCCAGGGAAAACATACGCTGTCGCACCGCGTTTTTGTGACGATCTTTGTCTGCGCCATGGCGGTTATCGTGGCGTTTACGGTGCTGGGCGCGTTCTTTGTGCAAAACACCTTGGCGGATGCCACGAGTGCCAACCTGGCGCAGGAAACCGAGCTCATTGCTGCCGCCCTCGACGAGCAGCAGGAGCCCATCCCGTTCTTGCGTAGCCTCGATCGCGAGGACTTGCGCATCACGCTGATTAACAAGGATGGATCGGTTGCCTACGACAACGAGGCGTCGCCTTCCACACTGCCCAACCATGGCGATCGCCCCGAGGTCATCGAGGCCTTTGAGAGTGGTTTGGGTTCCGCGGAGCGCGCAAGCTCTACGCTCGACGAGATCATGCTGTATCGCGCCGTCGCCCTTGATAACGGCCAGGTTGTCCGCTTGGCGCAGGCCCAGCCTGGCGTTGCGGCGATTTTGCTGTCGATGGTGGCGCCGATGCTGCTTATCGCAGCAGCGGGTGCGGTACTCTCGTTTTTTATGGCGCGCCGCGAGTCCCGTGCCATCATCGCGCCTTTGCAAGAGGTGGATTTGGACCACCCACGCCGTAGCTATGAGCACGCCTATGCCGAGATGGTCCCCATGCTTGAGCGTATTGAGTCGCAGCGCCAGGAGCTCAAGCGCCAAATGGCGGTGCTGGCGGACAACGACCGTATGCGCCGCGAGTTCACGGCGAATATCACCCATGAGCTCAAGACGCCGCTTACGGCGATTTCGGGCTATGCCGAGCTCATCGCAAACGGCATGGTCGAGGGCGAGGGCGACCTGCGCAACTTTGGCGGTCGCATCTATCGTGAGGCGGGCCGCTTGGCAGCGCTTGTCAACGATATCCTTACGCTGTCTAACTTGGACGAGGCCGAGCGTGCAACTGAGGGCGAGGCGGTGCCCATTGGTTCCACGGAGCCTATTGAGCTCTCGCGTGCCATCTACGCGGTTGAGCAGCGTCTTGAACAGGTCGCCCGTCAGGCGAATGTGACGATAAGTCATGAGACCAAGCCTGTGGTCATCGAAGGCGTGTCGCGCTTGATTGACGAGCTCATCTATAATCTGGCGAGCAACGCCATCCGCTACAATCGACCCGGCGGTGCGGTTACGCTGCAGTGCGGCACCAACGACGAAGGCCATCCGTTCCTTGCGGTCGCCGACACGGGAATCGGTATCGCGCCTGAAGAACAGGGCAAGGTATTTGAGCGGTTCTATCGCGTGGACAAGAGTAGGTCCAAGGCGCGCGGCGGAACCGGTCTGGGGCTTGCAATTGTCAAGCATGCGGCCCTGTATCATCACGCCACGCTCGATTTGTCGAGCGAGTTGGGCGTGGGAACCACCATTACGGTGACGTTTCCCATACGGCAGGACGAGCCATTCGCATAGCGATACAACATAGATATTGATGCAGACGCCGCATTTGACTTTCGGGTGCGGCGTTGTTGTGCAATTTTACGATTGCTTCCGACATTTTTACAGGAGAGCCTGTTTCTTATGTATAGAGTTTGGTCTCGGTAAAAAGATGCGATAGCATACGGACAGTTTTGTCAATCCGAACTGGGGAAATGAAAGGCAAGCTGCATGACCCTTCTCGAACTGTTCCAGCTGCTGAAGAAGCACCTTCAGCTGGTCATCACCCTTCCGGTGGTCTGCGCGATCGCCATGGGCATCGTGTCCTTCGTTGCGATGGACAACACCTATACCGCGACGACGAGCATGTACATTCTCGCCAAGACCGACGATAGCGGTCAGATGAGCTACAACGATCTCTCGGCGAGTCAGATGCTTTCCAACGATATCGCCACGCTGCTGGATAGCGATAGCGTTAAGAGCGGCGCAGCCAATGAACTGGGCCTCACCGATCTGGATGACTACAAGGTGTCTGTTTCCTCCGAGACCACCACGCGTGTCATTACGCTTTCGGTTACCGGCACCGATGCCAAGGAGACGGCTAAGGTCGCAAAGGCCATGGCCAGCTCGGTGAGTACGGTCGCTCAGAACGTCGGCGCTGCCCAGAGCATCAACGTTATCGACGAGGCTAAGACCCCCGAAGCCCCCAGCGGCCCCAAGCGCACGCTGTATATTGCCGTCGCGTTCCTCGCCGGTATCTTTATCGCAGTCGCCTATGTCGTTTTGGCAGACATGCTCAATACCCGCATCCGCGGTGCCGAAGAGGCGGAAGAGCTCCTGGGCATTCCCGTTGTTGGCCGAATTCCGGCTATGAAAGGTGGTAAATAGGCATGGCTAAGGCAAAGAACACCGATAAGCTCGTTGTACAGAATGCCGCCAAGACCCTTCTGGCCAACATCCGCTTTGCGAGCGTGGACGACCCCATTCGCACCATTACCGTCACGTCCTCGATTCCCAACGAGGGCAAGTCTACGGTTTCCATCAACCTTGCCCAGGCTATCGCCACGAGCGGCAAGTCCGTGCTCCTGGTCGAGGCCGATATGCGCCGCAGGTCCCTTTCCGATATGCTCGGCGTTCGTTCGCGCGGCGGACTCTATGCGGTCCTTTCCGAGCAGATCTCCATTGACCAGGCAATTGTCGAGACGGGTCAGAAGAACTTCTACTTCCTCGATGCCGAGCCGCATATTCCCAATCCTGCCGACATCATCGTCTCTCACCGCTTTGCCAAGCTGGTAAAGGCACTGTCTGCCAAGTTCCAGTACGTCATCTTCGACGCTCCTCCGGTAGGCACCTTCATCGATGCTGCCGAGATCGCAAGTCTGACCGACGGTACGCTTTTTGTCGTGCGTGAGGACTTCACCAAGCGCGAGGAGGCACTCAACGCTATCGGCCAGCTTAAGAAGTCCGAAAAGGTCAAGCTCATCGGTACCGTTATGAACTACTGCGAGACCGAGACCAGCGAGTACTACTACTCCTACTACACCAAGGACGGTAAGAAGGTGAAGAAGGGCTCCGACGATCAGGGGACTTCCAAAAAGGGCATCTTCACCAACCGAGCAAACGTTTAGTTGATTAAGGCTGACCTATGCGTGACATTCATTGCCATATCTTGCCGGGTGTAGACGACGGCGCCGCCGATCTCGATGAGAGCTTGGCGATGCTCGAGGCTGCCAAGCGGGCCGGTGTAACCAGAATCGTTTGCACTCCTCACTGCCGTGATCCCTATTTTGATTACGACAAGATGTGGGATGCCTTTGAGCTGCTGCGTGATAACGCTGACGGTTTTCCGCTCCAGATGGGCTTCGAGGTCAACCATCGAAAGCTCGTTGAGCTTGGTATCGATGCCGCGGAGCACTTGCATTTCGATGGGACCAACGAGTTTCTGCTCGAACTTTCGACGCATGCCGATGCGTATGCGTTTAGAGAGTACGAGAACACGATTTACGATTTGCAGTGCCGTGGCTACCAGGTGATCATCGCTCATCCTGAGCGCTATCGTGCGGTTCAAAAGGATGTAAGCGTGGCGGAGCGTCTGGTCGATATGGGCTGCAAGCTGCAGGCTTCGGCGGACTTTATTGCCGGCGGTCGCTTTGGTCGCGAAAAAAAGCCGGCACAGCGCCTGTTCGATCAGAACCTGTACAGCTTCATCGCGAGCGATGCCCATAACGTGGGTCATTACGACTGCCTGGCGAAGGCTCGCGCGAAGTTTAGCGTGCGCGGAGCTCATTTTCGCTAAAATCTGTCCCTAACGTTCGCGTTGAATGAAAGGGCAGCTATGGATATCCAACTTAAGACGGGATGCTTTGATGACGCGGCGTTGGTGCGCCGCGTCGTTTTTATGGAAGAGCAGGGCTACGAGAATGAGTTCGACGCTATCGACGAGGATCCGAACTGCATTCATGTGACGCTCTATGTAGACGGCGAGCTTGCCGGTTGCTCGCGCGTGTTTCCCGAAGAGCTTGAGCGCGTGGCTGACGCAGAGGCCCCGGTGTTGCCGGCATGCGACATGGACGAAGACGTTGCGGCGGGGGAGACCTACATTATGGGGCGCGTCGCCGTGCTGCCGGCTATGCGTCGTCGCGGACTGGCGAGTGCGATCGTGGAGACCAGTGCTTCGTGTGCACGCGATGCCGGCGCTAAGCTTATTAAGCTGCATGCGCAGGAATACGTGCTGCCGCTTTATGCAAAGGCGGGCTACACGCAAATTGCCCCGGTAGATTACGAAGACGAGGGCCAACCCCATGTCTGGATGGCCAAGCGCGTAGATGGCAGATAGGGACGTTCCTTTTCTGCCGGCAGTTGGGGACACTCCTTGGCAATTGACGCATCGGAGCGCTTAGACATACAGTTTTTCGATTCCGTATGTATATATGCGCGTTAATGGGTTATAAAATCTAAGTCTGAACATAGCAGGTCTGCGATGCGGCTCGGGCGACCGGGCCGTTTTTGCGGACAGGGGTAGCGCGAAAGGACTGCACATGCGTCAATTTAAGACCGAGAGCAAAAAACTGCTCGACCTCATGATCAACTCCATCTACACCAATAAAGAAATCTTCCTGCGCGAGCTTATCTCTAACGCGAGCGACGCCGTCGACAAGCTCAACTTTAAGAGCCTGCAGGACCCGAGCGTCAAGATCGACCAGGGCGACCTGGCCATTCGCGTCTCCTTTGATAAAGACGCCCGCACCATTACCATCTCGGATAACGGCATTGGCATGACCGCCGAGGAGCTGGAGCGCAATCTGGGCACCATCGCCCATTCCGGCTCCGAGGAGTTTAAGACCGAGAACGCCGAGCAGCAGGGCTCCGATGTCGACATCATCGGTCAGTTTGGCGTGGGTTTCTACTCCGCCTTTATGGTCGCCAGCCACGTGAAGGTCGTCAGCCGCGCTTATGGCGAGGATACCGCCCACGTTTGGGAGTCCGACGGTCTTGAGGGTTACACCATCGAGGACGGCGAGCGCGCCGAGCACGGTACCGATGTCATCCTGACGCTGCGCGAGAACGAGAAGCTCGACGCCGACGGCGAGGCCGAGACCTACGATCGCTTCCTGACCGAGTGGGGCCTCAAGAGCCTGATTCAGCAGTACAGCAACTATGTGCGCTACCCGATTCAGATGATGGTGAGCAAGAGCCGCCAGAAACCCAAGCCCGAGGACGCGCCGGATGATTACAAGCCCGAGTACGAGGACTACCAGGAGCTCGAGACCGTCAATTCCATGACACCGATCTGGAAGAAGCGCAGCTCCGATGTCGAGCAGAAGGACTACGACGAGTTCTACAAGTCCACGTTCCACGACTTTGACGATCCTGCGCGCACCATCAGCTTCCACGCCGAGGGCACGCTCGAGTATGACGCCCTGCTGTTTGTGCCGGGACGCGCGCCGTTCGATCTGTACAGCAAGGACTACGAGAAGGGCCTGTCGCTTTACAGCTCCAACGTCCTGATCATGGAGAAGTGCGACGACCTGCTGCCCGACTACTACAACTTTGTCCGCGGCGTCGTGGATTCCGCCGATGTGTCGCTCAACATCTCGCGCGAGACGCTTCAGCAGAACCGTCAGCTCAAGGCCATTGCCAAGCGTGTGGAAAAGAAGATCACCGCCGACCTTGAGGATATGCGTGACAACGACCGCGAGGCCTACGAGAAGTTCTTTGAGAACTTTGGCCGCGGTCTTAAGTACGGCATCTACTCGAGCTATGGAATGAAGGCCGATGAGCTCGCCGATCTGTTGCTGTTCTGGTCTGCCAAGGAACAGAAGATGATTACCCTGGCCGAGTATGCCAAGGGCATGCCCGAGGATCAGAAGGCCATCTACTACGCCGCCGGCGACTCGCGTGAGCGCTTGGCCAAGATGCCCGTGGTAAAGGGCGTGCTCGACCGCGGCTATGACGTGCTGCTTCTGACGCAGGACGTGGATGAGTTCACCTTCCAGGCCATGCGTGAGTACGTTGCCGCCGATATGCCCAAGGTCTACGAGGACGATGCTGCCCGCGAGGCTGCCGAGAAGGCTGTGGCCGACGGTGCCGAGCCCGAGGTCGAGGATCGTCATCTAGAGCTCAAGAACGTTGCGACCGGTGATCTTGATCTGGCGACCGAGGACGAGAAGAAGGAGGCCGAGGACGCCACCAAGGAAAACGAGGACCTCTTCAGCGCTATGAAGGAGGCGCTCGGTGACAAGGTCGAGAAAGTTGCCGTCTCCGCGCGCCTGACCGATGCCCCCGCTTGCATCACCACCGAGGGCCCGCTTTCGCTCGAGATGGAGAAGGTGCTCCAGAAGGGTCCCGAGGGCGCGCCCGACGGTATGCCCAAGAGCCAGCGCGTGCTCGAGCTCAACGCCAAGCACCCGGTCTTTGACAAGCTTGTCGCTGCCCAGAAGGCAGGCGACGCCGACAAGATCAAGCAGTACTCCGGTCTGCTCTATGACCAGGCTCTGCTGGTCGAGGGCATCCTCCCCGAGGACCCCGTAGCCTTCGCGGCGGCTGTTTGCAACTTGATGTAGTTAGGTAGTTACGCGGTTCTACGAACCGCGTAACGGCTCGACGCTGCCCTCAGTTCCGCCGTTCTAACGAACGGCGGATCAGTCGACGCTGCGCGGGCGCCAGAGCGACAACTTGTCATTCAAAGAGGACGGCATGACCAGAAGGTCTATGCCGTCCTCTTTTCATGCCAATTTGTTCGCTCTGGCGCCCGCTCGCTGGCATTGCCAAAACATCGACGTTGCCGTGGTCCTAAGTAGTCATTGGGGACGTTTTTGTTTGACTAGTCGTTTAAGAACGTCCCCGATGACTATTTGAATTGCTAATTTGTGCGGGTTGTGGTTTTGTGACCTGCTGAAATTTAGGATACTGTACATCTGTACGTTAACTCATCTTCGTAGTATATTGCTACCCGCAAAACTCAACACCATTGTGCTTTGAGACGTTAAAGCGCCTACTACAATGGTTGTCGATAGTACGATTCGATTTAACGACAGGATGGATGGTCCAAGCGTGAGTCTCGGCAGCAAACTATCCAATGCAAAGGTGTCCTTTGCGATATTTAAGCGCGACATTAAGCGACTGCTTATGAACCCCGTCGCCCTGGTGGTTACCCTGGGCGTGTGCGTCATTCCCTCGCTGTATGCCTGGTACAACATCGTTGCCAACTGGGATCCGTACGGAAATACCCAGGGCATTAAAATCGCCATCGCCAACAACGATCAGGGCACTCAGAACGACCTGGTGGGCGAGCTTAACGCAGGCGATAAGGTGGTCGACCAGCTCAAGGAGAACGACCAGCTGGGCTGGACCTTCGTCGACTCGGCGACCGATGCCAAAGAGGGCGTCGAAAGCGGCGAATACTATGCCGCCATCGTGATTCCCAAGAACTTCTCCGACAATCTCGTCTCGATGCTCGACGGCAATTACCATCAGCCGAAGCTCACCTATTACGTCAACGAGAAAAAGAGCGCCATTGCGCCCAAGGTCACCGATACCGGTGCCAACACCATCGAGGAGCAGATCAACTCGGAGTTTGTCTCTACGGTGGGCGAGACCGTCGCGGGCATTGCCAAAGATGCTGGCATCGACCTTAAAGACAAGGCAACCCAGACTCAGGATTCGCTGGCGGGCTCGGTGTCCGAGGCGTCTGATACCCTGGGCGAAGTACGCGATTCCATCGGCGACATGAACACCGCCATCGACAAGACAAGCAGCTCGATTGCTTCGGCCGATGCTGCGCTGGCGGGCCTGCAGGGGCAGGCGCCTTCGCTAACGCAGGCAATCGCTCAGGGTAATGATCTGCTGGGCGAAGCTCGCACCACGGCTGGCAAGTCCATCACCTCGCTCTCCAAGGCACTTTCGGAGGGCAGCATCGTGCTGAGTAAGACATCGGCTTCTGCGAACGCTGCGATTGGCAAACTCACCGGTACGGTTACGTCCACGACCACTCGAATCGACAACTCGCTCGAATCCCTTCAGGCGACGATTGACCACAACAGCGCTGTCATCGAGCGCTTGCAGATTCTCGCTAACGATACGTCAACGGGGTCGGAGGATGCCGACGCGCTCATCGCATCGACCATCAATTCGCTTCGCGAGCAAAACCAGAAGCTGCAGAGCATTAAGGATTGCCTTTCTTCACAGTCGAGCGCCATGGCAAACGACGCTACGGCAATCTCGAACGCGAGCAACGCGCTTAACGCGGCAATTCAGACCGGTACGGCCAACCTCGGTCAGGCTCAGACCGATCTGGGGCAGAACGCACTGCCGAAGGCTTCGAGCGCGCTTGACTCCTTTGCCGCCGTTTCGGGCGATTTGACCGGCGTTGTATCGGGTATGACCCCCACGATAGCGAGCGCGCGCGGCACGCTGGCGCAGCTCGACGCCACGCTCAAGCAGGCAAAGACCACGCTGTCTCAAACCGACGCCTCCCTTGCCAAGGTCCAGGACAAGCTCGCGACCGCCGCCAATGACATTGCGGCGCTGCAGACCTCTGAGTCTATGGGCGAGTTAGCCGACCTCATGGACGTCGACGTCGATGACGTGGCAGATTTCATGGCATCACCGGTTGAGCTGACGTCCAAGTCAATCTATCCGGTCAAGAGCTTTGGCTCGGGCATCGCTCCCTTCTACACCAATCTGGCGCTGTGGGTAGGCGGCTATGTGCTCATCGCCATTTACAAGCTCGAGGTAGACCGTGAAGGCATCGGCAGCTTTACCGCGCGTCAGGGCTACTTTGGCCGCTGGCTACTGCTGGTGATCCTGGGCGCGTTCCAGGCCATTATCGTTACGGTGGGCGATCTGGTCATTGGCGTTCAGTGCGTCAATCCGCTGCTCTTTGTGCTGGGCGGCATCGCCATCTCGTTCACCTACGTCAACATCATCTATGCGCTGTCCACCACCTCTGTCTCTTATACACATCTGACGCTGCCGACGAATTAGACGG
>CABSNS010000026.1:0-10577 GCA_902479105.1 uncultured Collinsella sp.
ATGAAGGAGACCGAGAAGATCGAGATCATGCACTTCGACCAGGAGGGCTACCTCGAGGACGGCAGGAACGTCTACGAGGCCGGCAAGAAGATGACCGCCCTGGCCGACCGCGTGCACGAGGAGGGCTACGACGCCGTCTTCCTGATGGGCGTCGGCGGCACCTGGGACGAGTTCATGCAGCTCGAGTACCTCATGAACAAGTTCGGCGACCGCGACCTCGAGGTCTACCTGATCCACGCCGCCGAGTGGAACGTCATGGGCCACAAGCGCATGACCGACAAATCCGTCGTGCTGACCGCCTCCGAGTCCGGCACCACCCCCGAGGTGCTCGAGGCCGTCGGCAAGATGAGGGAGATGGGCGTGCGCGTCTTCGCCATGACCAACCCCGAGGGCAAGATCGGGCAGGCCGTGGGCGCCGAGAACTGCGTCATGATGGCCTCCGACCACGGCGCCGGCGGCTGCGAGAAGGGCTACTACCTCGCCGACTGCTTCGGCCTGCGCCTGCTCAACCGCCGCGGCTGCTTCCCCAAGTTCGACCTGTTCATCGAGCAGACGAAGGACGTCTGGAAGGACATGCTCGACATCCGCAAGCGCTTCGAGCCGCGCGCCGAGGAGCTCGCCAGGAAGTACGCGCTGGCCGACTACACCATGTTCATCGGCTCGGGCGCGCTGTGGGGCGAGACCATCCTGTACTCCATGTGCCTGCTCGAGGAGATGCAGTGGAAGCGCATCCGCCACATCACCTCGCACGACTTCTTCCACGGCACGCTCGAGCTGCTCGAGCCCGGCGTCCCGGTGTTCCTGTTCATGGGAGAGGACGAGTGCCGCGCCCTCGACGAGCGCGTCCGCGCCTTCCTCACCAGCGGCGTGACCGGCGACGAGGACTACGTCATCATCGACACCGCCGAGTACGCGATCCCGGGCCTGGACGACGACTTCCGCGTCATCGTGTCGCCCTGGATCCTGTCCGTGCTGACCACCGACCGCCTCGCGCGCAACTACGAGCTGGTCACCAAGCACAACCTCAAGTACCGCCGCTACTACCACCAGTTCGACTACTAATTTCATTTGGGGGAAACCGCAATGAGGCAATACATCTTCGCCAGCCACGCGCATTTTGCGACCGGCATCAAGGAGAGCACCGAGCTGCTCTCGGGCGCGCGCGATAACGTCCACGACCTGTCGATGTTTGTCGACGGCCGCACCGACGTCGCCGAGGAGGCCGCCAAGCTCCTGGCGACCATCGACCCCGCCGACGACGTAATCGTGTGCACCGACCTGTTTGGCGGCAGCGTCAACAACGAGTTCACCAAGATCGTCCAGACGCGCCCCAACACCTACCTGGTTGCCAACATGAATCTGCCGCTGCTGATCCAGCTGCTCTTTTCGGACCAGGAGGCTCCCGCCGATCAGGTTATCCGCGAGATCCTCGCGGCTGACGACACGCGCGTCAAGTTTGTCAACGACCTGCTGACCGATGCGGATGACGAGGAAGAGTTCTAGTCACCGCCTGCTATTAATGGGGCCGGGTTTCCGGCATGAGACCTTTGGGGGTCAATCATGATTCAACTGCTTCGCGTCGACCATCGTCTGCTTCATGGCCAGGTGGCCGTCTCTTGGGTCCAGGGCTTGGGCTCTGACTGCATCTTCTGCGTTGGCGACAAGGTTGCCAACGATCCCGTCTGGAAGACTACGCTCAAGATGGGAAAGCCGGCCAACGTCAAGCTCGTCATCAAGGACATGGAGCACGCCATCGAGGCCATCAACTCCGGTGTTACCGATAAGTACAAGATGATCATCTGCGTCGCCAGCATCGCCGAGGCCAAGCAGCTTGTCGACGGCTGCCCGCAGATCACCTCCATCAACCTGGGCAACACCAAGTCCAAGGACGAGCAGCGTCCCGATGCCCGTAAGATCTCCCGCCAGATCTTTGTGACTGCTGCCGAGGAAGAGGACATTCGTGAGCTCGTCGGCCGCGGTGTCGAGGTCGAGATTCGCGCTCTGGCCGACGACCCCAAGGTCGATGCCCTAAGCGCCCTCTAATTGAGAACCACGGGCGGCGCGCACGGCGCCGCCCCTATTCGTGGGCGTACCGGATAAACGCTTTACCCGTTACCCCCATCTACCGTTCACCGGGAGTACACGCCCGTTGAGCGATTGGTATTAAATAGTTTTCTCATGACTATATAATTGGTATCAAATCATTTGCACCGGTTTAGGTGTTAACAGCACACCGGTACAAGCTGGATCTGTCTAGGCGATTGTCGGCATGGAAAAGGGCGCGCTGACAAGTCGGGAATCGCCGCGCGGATCCAAGAGGGATCAAAGGGAGGAACAATGCTTGTTCAAGCGATCCTCATCGGACTTATCGCTGCCTTCGGTAAGCTCGATTATCAGCTCGGTACGCTCTATGCGTTCCGCCCGATCGTTCTGTGCCCGCTCGTCGGCATAGTCCTCGGGGACCTGCAGTCCGGCCTCGCCATCGGCGCGAGCCTCGAGCTGCTCTTCATGGGTTCAATCTCCATCGGCGCTTACGTGCCGCCCGATGAGTGTATTGGCGGTGTGCTCGCCTGCGCCTTCGCTATTCAGCTGGGTCAGAGCACCGAGGCCGCTATCGCGCTCGCGATGCCCATCGCCACTCTGTGCCTGGCCATTAAGAACGTCGTCAACGCCGGTATGCCCCTTCTGGTCGACCGTGCCGACGTCTTTGCCAGCAAGGGTAACCTCAAGGGTATCTACGCTATGCACTGGATTATCGGTCTCGTGATTGTCGTCCTGGCCTTTATCCTGTGCTCGGTCTCCTTCTATCTGGGTGCCGACGCCGTTCAGGGCCTGCTCGACTTCATCCCGACGTTCGTCCTCGATGGCTTTGGCGTCGCAGCCAACATCCTGCCTGCCATGGGCTTCGCCATGCTCGGCCGTCTGGTGCTTACCAAGCAGCTCGTGCCGTTCTACTTCCTGGGCTTCCTGCTGTGCTCCTATGCCAACGTGCCCGTCCTCGGCGTCGCCCTGATCGCAATCATCATCGGCATCGACAAGTACGACCTGCTGGGCCTTGGTGGCGCCCAGTCCCAGCTTTCTGTGGAAGGGGATGAGGACGATGACTTCTAATTCCGAGAACCAGATTACTCGCTCCGACCTCATTAAGAGCGCCGTGAACACCGGCGCCCTGGGCATGGAATTCTCCTGGACCTACTACAAGCAGATGAACATTGCCTTCTGCCTGATGGTCGCCAACATGCTCAAGAAGATCTATGCCGGCCGTCCCGATGATTACGCCGAGGCCTTGCACCGTCACAGCGCATTCTTCAACATCACCCCGCAGCTCGCTCCCTTCGTGGGTGGCATCGCGATGGCCATGGAAGAAAAGGTCGCTCGTGGCGAGGTTGAGCCCGAGAGCGTCAACGACATCAAGGCCGCCCTCATGGGTCCGCTTTCCGGCCTGGGTGACTCCTTCTTCCTGTCCACCCTGCGCGTCGTCGCCGCTGCCGTGGGCATCAGCCTGTGCCAGGCCGGCAACGTCTTTGGCCCCATCGCCTTCCTGCTCGTCTACAACATCCCGGCGTTCCTGATTCGTATCTTTGGCGCTATCAAGGGTTATGAGCTAGGCATTGGCTTCCTCGACGAGGCTCAGAAGACCGGCCTGATGCAAAAGATCATGGCCTGCGTCGGCATTGTCGGCGTTATGGTCGTCGGCGCCATGAGCAAGGACATGTTCTGGGCTTCGTTGCCCATCGCCATCGGTCAGGGCGACTCCGCCCAGACTCTCCAGGACATCCTGGACGGCATCATGCCCGGTATGCTCGGTATGGCCGCCTTCTGGCTCTACTACTGGCTGCTCTCCAAGAAGATCAACCCGATGGTCCTGATCCTCTGCACCATGGTCGTGGGCATCATCGGCGCTTACTTTGGCGTGCTTGCCTAATATGTTCGAATCGCGCTTCCATCGCGTCTAACGGTTGCGTCGATCTTTGGGGGGCTTGTCGCATCTGCGGCGGCCCCCTGTTTTTTAAAACTCCGTACGAAAGGGGAGGGCTATGGTCGTACCCGAGCTTTCGCTCATGAACATCAACCATCGTTACTACAGCATCGAGACGTTTTTTAAGGCTGCAGGTGAGGCCGGCTATCGCAATATCGAGCTGTGGACCGGCTCGATGCACCTGTATGTGGATTGCCATGAGCACGATTCGGTGGATAAGATTCGCGATCTTGCCGCCCAATACGGTATCAAGATCGTGTGCGTGTGCCCCGAGCAGAACAACCCCAAGCCGTGGAACGTCGCGGTGCGCGGTGAGGCGGGCCAAAAACGCATCCTCTCGTACTTTAAGAATGTGATCGACGTTGCCGTTGAGTTGGGCGTGCCGCAGATTCTGGTGACGAGTGGTTGGGCCTATCTGGACGAGCCGGCTGAGGACGCCTGGGCCCGCAGCGTTGCCATGCTGCGCTCGGTGTGCGACTACGCCGATACGTGCGGTATTCGCGTCGCGCTCGAGGCCCTGCAGCCGTCGGAGTCCGTGTTGGTCAACACCGCACAGGATGTCGCGCGCATCCTCGAGGCGGTCGATCGTCCCAACCTGAAGGCCTGTATCGACTTTGGCGCCATGGAAGTTGCCGGCGACACGATCGACGGCTACTTTGAGGTTTTGGGCGACAAGATCGTTCACACCCACTTTGTAGATGTGGGCGGCGGCACGACGCATCTTGCCTGGGGCGACGGCGAGCGTGATATGCGTGCCGACCTCGAGGCACTCATGCGTCACGGCTATACGGGCTATGTCTCGGCCGAGACGTGTGATGGCCGCTACTATCAGGATCCGTCCAAGGCGACGACTCAGGTTATCGAGATGTATCGCCGTGTGACAGCGGAGATGGAAGCCGAATAACTAAACTGCGCGGTTGCGCCGGAAACGCTTGGGCGGGTCTGGCGCAACGCTTTTATAGCTGGCGAGTTGTGGGGAACCCGTTGGCAGTAGCGCTCGAAATAGACAACTATTGGCGTTGTAATACCACTCGGGCGAGGAAACCGACCGTTCGCCGCAAATCTCCGTGAGTTTGGATTGGTATTAAATAACAAGCAATCGTATGGCTATAATTGGTATCAGCAAGAAGCGCGATGTATAGAATTGCGCACATGTGATGGGAGGACACACATGAAGGAGACCGAGAAGATCGAGATCATGCACTTCGACCAGGAGGGCTACCTCGAGGACGGCAGGAACGTCTACGAGGCCGGCAAGAAGATGACCGCCCTGGCCGACCGCGTGCACGAGGAGGGCTACGACGCCGTCTTCCTGATGGGCGTCGGCGGCACCTGGGACGAGTTCATGCAGCTCGAGTACCTCATGAACAAGTTCGGCGACCGCGACCTCGAGGTCTACCTGATCCACGCCGCCGAGTGGAACGTCATGGGCCACAAGCGCATGACCGACAAATCCGTCGTGCTGACCGCCTCCGAGTCCGGCACCACCCCCGAGGTGCTCGAGGCCGTCGGCAAGATGAGGGAGATGGGCGTGCGCGTCTTCGCCATGACCAACCCCGAGGGCAAGATCGGGCAGGCCGTGGGCGCCGAGAACTGCGTCATGATGGCCTCCGACCACGGCGCCGGCGGCTGCGAGAAGGGCTACTACCTCGCCGACTGCTTCGGCCTGCGCCTGCTCAACCGCCGCGGCTGCTTCCCCAAGTTCGACCTGTTCATCGAGCAGACGAAGGACGTCTGGAAGGACATGCTCGACATCCGCAAGCGCTTCGAGCCGCGCGCCGAGGAGCTCGCCAGGAAGTACGCGCTGGCCGACTACACCATGTTCATCGGCTCGGGCGCGCTGTGGGGCGAGACCATCCTGTACTCCATGTGCCTGCTCGAGGAGATGCAGTGGAAGCGCATCCGCCACATCACCTCGCACGACTTCTTCCACGGCACGCTCGAGCTGCTCGAGCCCGGCGTCCCGGTGTTCCTGTTCATGGGAGAGGACGAGTGCCGCGCCCTCGACGAGCGCGTCCGCGCCTTCCTCACCAGCGGCGTGACCGGCGACGAGGACTACGTCATCATCGACACCGCCGAGTACGCGATCCCGGGCCTGGACGACGACTTCCGCGTCATCGTGTCGCCCTGGATCCTGTCCGTGCTGACCACCGACCGCCTCGCGCGCAACTACGAGCTGGTCACCAAGCACAACCTCAAGTACCGCCGCTACTACCACCAGTTCGACTACTAAGAGCTGGTCACGGGTCCGATATCTTGGCTGGTTGATATCTCGATCCTGCACAAGGGCGTCCGCAATTGCGCGGGCGCCCTTTTTGCGTTGTGACAAGAGACTGCTGCTAACCGCTTGCCCTATGTTTCCAAATGAATACGGTGTGAGCCGAGGAGGACGATTCTCCCCGCAAACACTCTAGTATGCTAAAGTACCCAGAAGACCGGCGGAGCTATGCCGGTCTTCTGCTCTATATGAAACACAGCATGAGGAGGCTCACCAGATGACGGCCACACCGTGGGGATTCCGGGACATATTGCCCGAGGAGGCTCAGGCGCGCGAGGAGATCGCATGTACGGTGAAGGGCTGCTTTAGGGAGCATCATTACCTTCCGGTCGAGACGCCACTGCTCGAGGACAAGGGTTCGCTCGAGGAGGGCGGCCGCATTGCGGACACGCCGTTTAAGCTCTTTGACGATGATGGCCGCCTGCTGGTGGTCCGTCCCGACAACACATTGCCGATCGTGCGTCTGGTTTCGACCCGCATGCGCGCGGCCGACCTGCCCCTACGCCTTCGCTACGAGGCGCCGGTGGTTCGCGAGTGCCAGCGCAATGCCGGTGGCTCGCGTCAGTTTACACAGCTGGGCTTTGAGCTTATCGGTGCGGGCGATACCGCGGGCGATGTCGAAATCGTCTCGCTCGTGGCCGAGGCCGTGCGTAAGCTGGCACTGCCCGATGCGCGCATTATCGCGGGTAGCGTGCGTCCGTTTAAGGAACTGCTCGCGGCGTGCGAGGATCGCGAGCTGGCCTCTGAGGCCCTGCGCTGCGTGCACGCCAACGACTTTGTGGGCCTCGATGCCCGCGTGGCGGCAAGCACCGAGTCCGATGCCGTCAAGGCCGCCATTAGCGAGCTGCCGCGTCTGCACGGCGGTGCCGAGGTGCTCGACCGCGTGAACGCGCTGCTGGAGGCTGCCGGTATCGTCGCGCCGCTGACGCGCGAGCTGCGTGCCCTGGTCGAGGGCCTGGCACCCGAGGACGCCCAGGTGCTGTCGTTTGACTTCTCTATCATGAACTCTTTCGATTACTACACGGGCCTGGTCTTTAAGGCTTATGCCGGCGGACTGCCCGATCCGGTCGGTTCGGGCGGACGCTATGACTCCATCTTTACCGGCGCATTTGGCGACGGTATCGAGGTGCCGGCGGCGGGCTTCGCCTTTTCGCTCGAGCGCCTGGAGGCCGCGCGCACCTCGGCCGAGGATGCCGCTTCCGACGGCGATCACGCCGCGGACCGTGGCGCCGGGGGTCCGCTGCGTATCGCCGTGCCCAAGGGCTCGCTTAAGGCCGACACCCTTGACGTGCTCGAGGCAACGGGCTTAGACGTCTCCGAGCTGCGCGATCCCGGCCGTCACCTGATCGTGCGCGGCCGCGACACGCGTGCCGGCGAGGGCGCGGTCGGCGATATCGAGTTTGTCATCGTGCGTCCCAGCGATGCGCCTGCCTTTGTGGGCTGCGGTGGTGCCGATTGCGGCATCTGCGGTTGGGACTCGCTCATCGAGGCGGACCTCAACCTGCTGCAGCTGGTCGACCTGGGCTATGGCCTGTGCACCTTTATCGAGGCGGAGCCCGCGTGGCGCGCCGGTCAGGCCGAGCGCAACTATGCCCGCCGCGGTTCGTTTCGCGTGGCCACCAAGTACCCGCGCATCGCGAGCGCGTGGTATGCCGAGCGCGGCGTGAATGCCGACATCGTTTCGCTGCACGGTAACATCGAGCTGGGCCCCATCGTCGGTATGACCGACCGTATCGTGGACATTACCGCCACGGGCGCCACGTTGCGCGACAACGACCTGGTCATCACTGGCCGCATTATGGACTGTACGGCCCGCTTCTTCGTCAACCCAGGTGCCGCGCGCATGGATCCGCGCGTTCGCAACCTGGCGGATCGCCTGGCAGCTGCCGTGAAGGACAAGCATTTTGAGCCCGTCGCGGGCTCGGCACAATAGCGCGAGCGCGCACGGGCGCCCCAACGTACGGGCTGCGGGCCGATTGGCACCGCCGCCCGGTCTCTCGTTTTTCGAACACAACCTCGACCGATAGGGGATACCGATATGAAGACCATCAAGCTTGCTCCCGGTGAGCGCCTCGTTACCAACCAGCTCAACCGCAAGGGTGTGCTGCCGCAAAACATCGTTGACGCCGCCCGCGATATCGTGGCCAATGTGCGCGTCAACGGCGATGCCGCGGTGCGCGATTACTGCCAGCGTTTTGACGGCGTTGAGCTACAGAGCTTCCGCCTGCCGCAGGAGCAGATCGATGCCGCGCTCGAAGGCCTCGATCCCGCTTTTGTCGCGGCGCTCGAGAAGGCCGCGCGCCAGATTCGCGAGTTCCACCAGCGCGAGGTCGAGCAGAGCTGGTTTACCACGCGCCCGGACGGGACGATGCTCGGCGTTAAGGTAACCCCGCTCGCGGCGGCCGGCATCTATGTACCGGGCGGCCGCGCGCAATATCCCTCCACCGTGCTCATGAATGCCATTCCCGCCAAGGTTGCCGGCGTCAAGCGCGTGGTCATGGTGACCCCGCCGCAGAAAGATGGCCTGATCAGTCCGTATACGCTCGCCGCGGCAAAGCTCGGCGGCGTGGACGAGATCTATATGGTGGGTGGCGCTCAGGCCGTGGCCGCGCTGGCGTACGGCACCGAGACCATTCCGCGCGTCGACAAGATCACCGGCCCGGGCAACGCCTTTGTCGCTGCGGCCAAGCAGATTGTCTCGGGCGACGTGGGTATCGACATGGTCGCTGGCCCCTCCGAAGTTTGCGTGCTGGCCGATGCCACGGCCAAGCCCATGGTGGTCGCGGCCGACCTGATGGCCCAGGCCGAGCACGATCCGCTGGCAGCCTGCTATCTGGTGACTTGCGACGAGCAGTTTGCGCGCGAGGTCGAGGCAGGCATCGATATCCTGGTGGCGCAGTCGCCGCGTGCCGAGATCACGCGCGCCTCGCTCGACAACGAAGGCACCATCGTGGTGGCCGCCGACATGGCTGCCGCCGTCGAGGCCGTGAACACCGTGGCGCCTGAGCACCTTGAGCTGCACTGCAAGGATGCGATGGGCCTGCTCGGCGGCATTCGCAACGCCGGCGCCATCTTTGTGGGCGCTTGGAGCTCCGAGCCGCTCGGCGATTACGTTGCCGGTCCCAACCACACGCTGCCGACTGGCGGCACGGCCATGTTCTCCAACCCGCTTTCGGTCGAAGAGTTCGTTAAGCGCTCGAGCGTCATTTGCTATACACCCGAGGGCCTGCTCTCCGACGCTCCCGCCACGCAGCGCCTGGCCGAGGCCGAGGGCCTGTGGGCGCATGCGCTATCCGCCGCCCTGCGTCGCCGTGTGCTGGAGCAGGGCGAGGATGCCGTGAGTGTCGAGTCTCTGGCCGCGGCCGACCTGACCAAGGTCGCCTGGCCGGGCGATGCGACCGCGACGGTCGCCGAGGGTGTGGACCTGGCGGCTGCGGGCGCGGATGGCGCTGGCGCGACCGGCGAGGAGGTCTAACATGGCCGAACTCACGCCGCGCATGAAGGAGCTCGTCCAGCCCTACTTGACCGGCATCGAGCCCTACGATCCCAACTTTACGCCCACGCGCATCAATCTTTCGGCCAACGAGAACACCTATCCCGTGCCGGCCGGCGTGCGCGAGGCGGTTGATGCGGCCTTGGCTGCCGCACCGCTCAACCGCTATCCCGATCCCATGTCCAACGACCTGCGCGACGAGCTTGCTGCCTGGCATGGCGTGACGCGCGAGAACATCTGCGTGGGCAACGGCGGCGACGAGCTACTCTATAACTTCCTGCTGGCGTTTGGCGGCGCAGGGCGGATCCTGCTCAACTGCCCGCCGTGCTTTAGCGAGTACGCGTTCTTTGCGTCGCTCTGTCAGACCGAGGTGCGCGACGTGTGGCGCGACCCGGCAACTTTTGAGCTCGACCAGGCGGCTGTGTTCGCGGCCGCACCCGAGTGCAACCTGGCGATCGTGACCTCGCCCAACAATCCCACGGGCGACGTGGCGCCGCTCGACTTTGTCGCGGCGCTGTGCGATGCGTGCCCCGGCATGGTCATGGTCGACGAGGCCTACGTGGAGTTTGCCGACGATTCGTTTGGCGCGGTAACTACGGCGCAAGGCCTTATTGCCGAGCATCCTAACCTGGTGATTCTGCATACACTGTCCAAGGCGTTCGGCGCCGCCGGCACGCGCCTGGGCTATGTGATCGCGGCGCCCGAGGTCATCGACGTGTTCGCGGCGATTCGCCAGATCTATTCGGTCAACGTGTTGAGCCAGGCGGCAGCACTTGCCTGCGTGCGTGCCCGCGATGCGTACGCGCCCGTGGTGGCACAGGTCGCAT
>CABSNS010000027.1:0-10526 GCA_902479105.1 uncultured Collinsella sp.
CCGTCATCCAGACTGAAGAAGGGGGAGGCCTCGCGGCCTCCCCCTTTTTTGCGTTTATGGGGCGTAAATGACTCTATTACACCAGACGATCTTATCGTTTTTGGTATTGAGCCTTTATTTAAAGAAGATAAATCGAATAACAAGGGCAACTGCTATGGCCACAATGATCAAAAGCAGGATTGTCAGTCGATGCTGCTTGCGTCGTTTACTTGATGAAACGAAGATTGATTTTCCCTGTTTTGGCGTTTCGAGATAGCGAGCCGAATGCGTCAAGGTTTGCTTTGGTCGAGGACCTCTTTGTTGATGAGTGGCGGATGCTTTCATCGGCTCATCACTAGCTGCGCTGTTTTTAGATAATGGTGCGTCTTTCAGATATACAGGGTCTCCCGAGGCGACGCCCATATGTTTACGCCCCGTTTGGGCATCCTCGAGTGTTTGATATCGATTTCTCGTCACATACTCGGGCTCCGGATCATTAATGGGCTCTTGCGAGATGTGGGGACGATGGAACCGTGGCGGCTGCGTGGAAGTATCTTCCCCCTGCGTCGGCATAAACATTTTGTTCTGGTTTTGGTCGTCCATGATGCCCTTTAGCTCGTTACCAACAACGTGTACGCGCTCATTGTAAGCCCCTTGTTATCTGTAGCTGGGGACATACTCGGTATTTAAGCTCTGGTTCAAAGAACCTTAACCTTCCTAAAACCTGAGTCATACGCACTTAGATATGCTTATAGTACTGGACTCAAAAAACTTTATAGTCGATGTATATATGAGCACTGGGTGGGCATATATAAGAGCGTCAAAAGAAGTCCCAGTCACCTGGAAGATGACTCGGCAGTCCTATAAAGGAGTGGTAAACATGGCAAGCATGGTTCCTTATCGTTCGGTTTTTGGCGTTCGTCCCTCTGCAAGCTCGCTGTTCGATCTGTTTGATGATATGAGCGACCTAGCGAACAGCTCGATTGCCTCTAAGGCGTTCCCCGTTGACGTTGAGGATAAGGGCGATGGCTATGAGGTCAAGGCTTATCTGACCGGCGTCGCCAAGGACGATATCGATGTCGAGCTTAACGAGGGCCGTCTGTCCATTAGCGTGAATGTCGAGGAAGACGAGGAGAACGAGGGCAAGAACTTCCTGCAGAAGGAGTTCAGCTCGTACAGCGCGACGCGTGGCGTGTATCTTAAGGACGCTTCGAGCGAGGGCCTCTCGGCTAAGTACGCTGACGGCATCCTGACCGTTACGGTTCCCAAGATCGTCGAGAAGAAGAACGTTACGAAGATCTCCATCGAATAACTTCGTTGGTGTTCTTCGCTATTAAAAGACAACAAAAGGGGCTGGGAAGCGATTCCCGGCCCCTTTTGCTGTTTAGGACAGTCTATTGAATGGTTGCTGGCCGATACTGGCTTGCGGGGCGTATCGAGAGTTTTCGCGATCCTTGGAGAAGGGTGGCGGAGCTGCCGAGCTCGTCATCCAGGGTTGCGGCTAGAGCTTTGGCATAGCTTTTGACGGTAAGGCTCGGACGATTGTTGTCTTGGCTGATATGCATGGCAATGAGCTGTTCGGTGCGATCGGTAACAAGTTCGCGCGCGGCTTCGGCGGCTTGGCCGTTGGAGAGGTGTCCCCTTGCAGACAGGATGCGCTCCTGAAGAAAGCGGGGATATTCTCCCTCGCGCAGCATGGTCACATCGTGGTTGCTTTCGAGCGCGAGGACTCGACAATCTTTGAGGGTGTTCATGGCTTGGCTCGATAGCTCTCCGGTGTCGGTAGCAAAGCCGATGGAATCATCGAGGGCGTCGAATCGAAAGCCGATTGGATTTATGACATCGTGTGATGTTGAGTAGGTTTGCACGTGGATGCCGGCAATGGATAGGGTGTCACCGGGGTCGAATTCCTCGACAGGCAGATGCGAAAGATTTTCTTTGCTCGAAAGTGTGCCCCTGCTGGCAAAGAGGGGACCGTGCCAGTGCTTGCACCAGACATCGAGACCCTTGATGTGATCGCCATGCTCATGAGTAATGAGAAGAGCCGAGACGTTGTCTGCCGAGAGTCCCAGTTCTGCCATGCGCTTTAATGTCTCGCGGCGAGAAAGACCGTCGTCAATCATGATGAGCCCCCGGGGGCCTTCGATGAGCGCGCAGTTGCCTTTTGAGCCGCTGCCAAGGATATGAAGGTGCAGACGAGACATAAGATTCCAAAGGATACAATGGGTGCGGACGAATAGAGGAGGAAGCAAATGCCTACGGTATCACAGCATTACGGACACCATGCCGTGCCCGGGGCAGTCGATGAGACCCGAACGAGGCAGCAGGCTGCTCCTGTCGTGCTCATGGTATCAGGCGGCGCGGACTCGACGGCACTGCTTCTTATGGCGTGCACATCAAAGCTGGATATCCAAGACGGGCGCGGTGTTGCCCCCATTGCTCGCGAGCGCCTGCATGTGCTGCATGTAAACCATCATCTGCGCGGCAAGGCGTCCGATGGCGACGAGGCCTTTGTGCGTGAGCTCTGCGCGAAATATGGTTTACCGCTGTGCGTGGAGCACGCTTATTTTGATGGGGAGTCGGGCAATATTGAGGCCGCGGCCCGCGAAGTGCGCTATGCCGCGGCGCGGAGGTATGTTCGCGAGCTCTGCGCCCAGACGGGGGCACCGCGAACGGCGGCTCGTATCTGCACCGCGCACACGTCTTCGGATCGCGCGGAAACGTTTTTGATGAACGCGATTAAGGGTTCGGGGCCCGCTGGCCTATCGAGCATTCCTCGCCGGAGGAATATCGTGGTACGTCCCTTGCTCGACCTAACTCATGGCGAGCTCGTGGGCTATCTACAGGTACATGGTCAGCCGTGGCGTGAAGACGAGAGCAATGAGGATATCTCGTATCTGCGAAACTACGTGCGCCATCGAGTAATGCCAGTGGTGGCGCAGCGCAACGCGAGCGTCTGCAAGACGATTGGCGCCGCCTGCGAGATCTTAGGCGATGAGGACGCGTTTTTGTCTCAGCTTTCGGCACAGGCGTTTCGAAGCTGTTTGCGCAAAGAGGCAGCGGGTGCGCTGGTGCTCGATGCCAGGCGCCTGGCTGCGGCCGAGGTGGTAATCGCGCGGCGCATCGTGCGACTGGCGATTAAGCGCATCGATCCGGACGCTCGTCCCGAGATGCGACATGTGGAGCGAGTCCTTTCCTGCGTTGCCGAGGGCACCGGCTCGGTCACGCTTCCGGCGGGGATTGACGCACGCATTGAGTTTGGCATGCTGGCGTTTAAGGCGCCGGCGGCTCGCGAGGGCCTGGTCGCGGACTGGGTTACCGTACCCGGTCGTTTGCCGTTGGGCGGGGGACGTATGCTGGTCACAGAACCGATGGCTGTTGAGCCGGGATGCGATATCGTGCGCCGCGCCCGTGAGCTTGCGGCTGCCGGGGAAGTGACAGCTTTGGTAGACGCGGCTGCCCTGGGTTTTGCCGACAGCGATAGTGAGCGGATCCTGTCGGGCTCGCGTGGCGAGATCCCTGCCGAGGCGCGATTGGCGCGCCTGTGGGTGGACGGTCCCGCGCCGGGAGACGTGATGTGCCCGTTAGGGATGAGTGGCCGAAGCAAGAAAGTATCCGATTTGCTAGGTGAGGCTCGCATTCCCGTTTCCGAGCGCGCCGGCGTGCCCATGGTGAGGACGGCGCCGGGGGGTGCCGTGGTGTGGGTCGCCGGAGTTCGCGCGGACGAGCGTTTTAAGTGCACGGCCGCAACGCGCGTGGCATATCTGCTCCGCGTGGTCGATGCGGAATAGCGTCCCACGCCTGCTATTCTGTGCGACGTTGACGGTATTCCCGCGCTGATGGCGCACGGGCTGGTAAATTTACCCCGTGCGCTGCTAGAATGTGTAGTTCGCGTCCATACGGCGGTGTGTGGGCGATAAGCACAAGAAAGGGTTGTCATGACTTCTCAACATCCGGATATCGAGAAGGTTCTGTTCACGCAGGAGGATATCGACGGTATCGTCTCTCGCCTGGGCGAGGAGATTACGCGCGACTACGCGGGTAAGGATCTGGTGCTGATTGCGGTCCTGCGCGGCGCCGTGGTCTTTATGGGCGACCTGATGCGTAAGATCGAGCTGCCGACCAACATCGATTTCATGGCTGTTTCGAGCTACGGCGACGGTGTGAAGTCCTCGGGTATCGTGCGTATCATTAAGGACCTGGATATCGACATCCGCGGTCGCGACGTGCTGATCGTCGAGGACATTCTGGACTCGGGCCTGACGCTCAAGTATCTGATGAAGAACCTCGAGAGCCGCAAGCCCGCTTCTCTGGAGGTCGCCGCCTTCCTGTGGAAGGACGTTGAGGACCGCGTCTCGGCCATCACGCCCAAGTATGTTGGAACCCATTGCCCCGATGCCTTTGTGGTGGGCTACGGCCTCGACTATGCCGAGCGCTATCGCAACCTTCCGTATCTGGGCATTTTGAAACCGGAGGTTTATTCGTAAGATGCCCGACGACCGTAACGACAACAATTCCCAGACTCCCCGGGACCCAAAGATCCCGGGGATGCCCGGAGGCAAGAAGCCCACGCGTACGGGCTGGCTGTATTTTCTTTTGGCTTGCGCGCTTCTGGGCTATGCCTTCTTTAATATGGGTTCCGGCTTTGCCAGCTCCAGCAATACCGTTAAGCTCGCGACGAGCGAGATGGTCAGCGCCATCAAGCAGGATCGCGTCGAAGATCTGACCTATACGGTTCAAGACGGAAGCGTGACGGGTCATTACTGGAAGACAAAAAAGGACAAGGGCGATACGAGCGAGCTCAAGAGCTTCTCTTCGACCTATGTCGGCTCCGATTCGCTTGCCGAGCTCATGGCGGAGCACCCCGATACCAAGTACATCGTCAACACCAACGATCCCGATTTTTGGGGCGACTTGGCGATGAGTGTGCTTCCGACGATCGCCCTTATCGCCATCATGTTCTACTTTATGCGCCAGATGATGGGCGCCAACAACAGGAACATGCAGTTTGGCAAGACCAACGCCAAGACCAACGAGGCCACACGCCCCAAGGTCAAGTTTGAAGACGTTGCCGGAGTGGACGAGGCAGTCGAGGAGCTCGAGGAGATCCGTGACTTTTTGAGCGATCCGGATCGCTATCGCAAGCTGGGCGCCAAGATCCCACGTGGCGTGTTGCTGGTTGGCCCTCCGGGCACCGGTAAAACGCTGCTGGCCAAGGCCGTTGCCGGCGAGGCGGGCGTGCCGTTCTTTAGCATCTCGGGTTCCGACTTTGTCGAGATGTTCGTAGGTGTCGGCGCCAGCCGTGTGCGTGACCTCTTTAAGGAGGCCAAGTCCCAGGCCCCGTCGATCATCTTCATCGATGAGATCGATGCCGTGGGACGTCAGCGCGGAGCTGGCTTGGGCGGCGGTCACGACGAGCGCGAGCAGACGCTCAACCAGCTGCTGGTCGAGATGGACGGCTTTGAGGAAAGCGAGTCGGTCATCCTGATCGCTGCGACCAACCGTCCTGACATCCTGGATCCGGCATTGCTGCGTCCCGGCCGTTTTGACCGTCAGGTTACGGTCGACCGTCCGGATGTGAAGGGCCGCGAGCAGATCTTGCGCGTGCATGCCGAGAACAAGCCGATGGACGAGGACGTTAAGTTTGAGAAACTCGCCCAGATGACCGTTGGCTTTACTGGCGCCGATTTGGCGAACCTGCTCAACGAGTCTGCGCTGCTGGCTGCCCGCCGCCATCGTTCCGTGATCTCGATGGACGAGGTCGAGGAATCGATGGAGCGTGTGATTGCCGGACCGCAGCGCAAGGGTCGCGTGATGACCGAGGCCGAGCGCACCACGATTGCCTACCACGAGAGCGGTCACGCTTTGGTGGGCCACATCCTGGAGCACTCCGATCCGGTCCACAAGATCTCGATCGTCAGCCGCGGTCAGGCTCTGGGCTACACGCTGCAGCTTCCGCAGGAGGACCACTTCCTCAAGACCAAGAACGAGATGCTTGACGAGCTTGCCGTGTTCTTGGGCGGCCGCGTTGCCGAGGAACTCATGTGCGACGACATTACGTCGGGCGCGAGCAACGATCTGGAGCGCGCGACCAAGATGGCGCGCGAGATGGTCACGCGCTTGGGCATGAGCGAGGAACTGGGCACGCAAGTGTTTGGTGAGGCGCAGCATCAGGTATTCCTGGGCCGCGATTACGCCGATCACCAGGATTACTCGGAGGAGACGGCGCGCCGCATCGACATCGAGGTTCAGCGCATCATGCGCGAGGCTCATCGTCGCGCTGTCGAGATCCTGGATGCCCGTCGCGATCAGCTCGACCTGATGGCCAAGGTACTGCTTGAGCGCGAGACCGTCGAGGGTGACGCCGTGAACGCCCTGCTCGACAACGAGTGGGACGCCTACCTTGAGCGCGAGGGCGATATCCTGGCGGCCAAGGAAGAGCGCAACGCCAAGGCAGCCGGCATGCCGACCAAGAAGCGCGCGCCTCGCATGAGCGAGGAGGAGCTGGCGGCCGATGCCGCAGCATTTGCGCAGGCGGCTATGCAGGAGGATGCCGAAGCCGCATCCGATGATGCCGGCGATGACCGTGCCGCCAATGCCGATGCCGACAAATAGTCTTTGTGGTGAAAGCCTCCGCGGGGAAACCTGCGGAGGCTTTTTCTTTTGAGCGATATGGGGCCGTCTGTTGATTGGGGACAGACTTAAATGAGTGTTTTCACGCATTTAAGTCTGTCCCCAATTAACATTGCTGCGGCACTTTGCTCGGCTAAAGCGTACAATAGCGCCTATGCGAAAGGGGAACAGATGATCAACGAAACTATGTATGCTCGCGGCGCGGAAAGCTCCATCATCCGTGAGATTTTTAGCTATGGCCTTGAGCGCAAGGCGCAGATCGGTGCGGAAAACGTATTCGATTTTTCGCTGGGCAATCCGAGCGTTCCGGCGCCCGCTGCTGTGGCTGAGTCGATTAAGAAGGCCCTGGAGCTGCCGAGCGACCAGCTGCACGGCTACACGCCCGCACCGGGCCTGCCGCAATGTCGTGCCGCTGTGGCCGAATCGCTCAACCGCCGCTTTGGCACGAGCTATGAGGGCAAAGACGTATTTATGACGGTGGGTGCCGCGGCTTCGCTCACCTGCACGCTCAACGCCGTTACGAACCCGGGCGACGAGGTTATTGTTATCGCCCCGTACTTTCCGGAGTATCGCGTTTGGATTGAGAAGGCCGGCTGTACGTGTGTTGAGGCGCTCGCCGATGAAGATACGTTCCAGCTGAGCGTGGACAACGTGCTCAAGGCGATCAGCGATAAGACGGCGGCTGTCATCATTGACTCTCCCAACAATCCGACCGGTGCCGTATATACATGCGACACGCTGACGCGACTGGCCAATGTTCTGCGCGAGGCCAACGCTCAGCGCGATCCCGAGAATCCGATTATGCTCATCTCGGATGAGCCGTACCGCGAGATTGTGTACGGTGCCGAGGTGCCTTGGGTGCCCTCGATCTACGAGCACACCATCGTGTGCTACTCGTATTCCAAGTCGCTGTCGCTGCCGGGCGAGCGCGTGGGGTGGATCTTGGTTCCCAACACCAATCCGCAGGCTGCCCGTCTGATGCCCGCCGTTGCCGGTGCTGCCCGTACGCTGGGCTTCGTGTGCGCGCCGGCGCTCTTTCAGCGCGTAATTATCGACTGCATCGATGAGCCGAGTGATGTTGAGGCCTATGCACGCAACCGCACCGCGCTTACCGACGCACTAGCGGAGTATGGCTACACCTATGTTGAGCCGGATGGCGCGTTCTACCTATGGGTGAAAGCGTTGGAGCCCGATGCGAACGCCTTCTGCGATCGCGCGAAGAAGTACGAACTGCTCGCAGTGCCCTCGGACAGCTTTGGTATGCCGGGCTGGTTCCGCTTGGGCTACTGCGTGAGCTACGAGACTATCGTCAACTCACTGCCCGCCTGGAAGCAGCTGGCCGACGAGTATCGTCAAAAGTAAAGCGCTCTGCCTACAATGTTTTACGTGAAACGGGGTTTGGTTTTAAGCTGGACCCCGTTGTCATGGACGTTGTGTCGTTGGGATGGAGCGGTTTTACGACCATCGAATGCTATGCGTACAATGAATATACGCGACGGCCATACCGGATAAGGAGACCCGATGCCCTACCTGCTTTCTTGTGATATCCATACTCATACGATGTTCTCTGCGCATGCGTATTCAACCATCGAGGAGAACGTATATTGGGCGGCAGAGCGCGGCCTTCAGGTGCTCGGTTCCGCCGATCATTTAAGCTCTATGGTTACGGCTTGCCCCAATGACCTGCGCAGTTACCAATTCTTTATCAACCAGGATATCTGGCCGCGCATTTGGAGCGGCGTGCTGGTGCTGCGTGGTGCCGAGGCCGATATCGTTTCGCTGGACGGAAGCCTGTTTGGCGAGGACACTCCAGTCACGCTCGATATTGCCGGCGATTCGTACAGCCGTCAGCATTCGCTGTTCGATTTGGTTACGCGAAATTTGGATTATTTGGTTGCGAGCGTGCATAATCCGCAGATTGCTGAAGGCGCGACGCTGGCCCAGACGACCGAGATGTATATCAATGCCCTGGAGCACCCCAAGGTGTTCATGCTGGGTCACACGGGGCGTTCGGGCGTGCCGTTCGATATCGACGAGGTGCTGTTGGCAGCTAAGGCCAAGCACAAGATTATCGAGATCAACAACCATAGTCTTGAACACGGTGTCGACACTGAGCATTGGGCCGTATGCCGCAAGATCGCCGAGCGCTGCGCCGAGCTAGGCGTGGGCATTGGCGTGTCAACCGATGCCCACATTGGCATGGCCATTGGCAAGCTCGATCACGCGCGCAAGATGCTCGACGAGATTCACTTCCCGCTGGATTTGATCGTGACGCGCGACCGCGAGACGCTGCTGCGCGAGATGGCGGCAGCCGGCGTGTGCGATCTGCGCAATGGGATGTAGCGGAGTTTATAAACCAAGCGAAGGGGGCGGCCCAGGCGGGTCGCCCCCTTTCTTGTCCCAAAAATCTACTGAGGTTGGTTAGCGGCGTTCGAGGACCGCTACGGTTTCGGTGTGGTCGGTGTGAGGGAACATGTCGACGGGCGTGATCTTGAGCAGGCGATAGCCTCCGTCGAGAAGCTGATGCAGGTCGCGCTCTTGAGTCACGGGGTTGCAGCTGATATAGGTGATGCGGCGCGGCTTAAGCGCGCAGGCAGCTTCGAGGAACTCGGGGGTAGAGCCGGCGCGCGGCGGATCGATGGAAAGGACATCGACCCGCTCGTTGTTGTCGGCGGCATCTAGGATGTAGTCGGTGGCGTCGTCGGCCATAAACCAAGCGCTGCGGGTGAGGCCGTTGAGCTCGGCATTGCGACGTGCATCGGCAATGCCCGCCGGGTTGCGCTCTACGCCGAGCAGCATGATGCCGATACCCTTGTTCTGGGCATCTTTAGCTGCGCAAAGACCGATGGTACCGCTGCCACAGTAGGCATCCATGAGCACATCGCCCTGGTGCAGATCCATACCGTCGATAGCGAGCCGATAGAGCAGTTCGGTCTGCTGCGGGTTGGTCTGGTAGAACGCGGTGGGGGAGATATCGAACTCGCAGCCGAGCAGCTGGTCGCGCATGCACTCGGCGCCATATACAATGCGGGTTTCCTCGCCGAGGATGGCGTTGCCGGGACGTCCGTTGATGTTTTGGGCGACGGTGACGATGTGCGGATTGGGCGCGGCGACAGCCTCAAAGAACTCCTGCGCATGCGGCAAGTCGCGCTGAGCGGTCACGAGCGTGACCATGACCTGGTCGGTACGCCAACCGCAGCGGACGACGGCATAGCGAAGCAAACCAAGATGCTTGTCCTCATTAAAGGCGGGAATATGCAGCCGCTCAGCTTCGCGTGCGATGCCGTTGAGAATCTGACGGGCGCCCGGTGCCTCGACGGGGCATTCGGGTACGGCAACGATCTTGTGTGTGCCGCGCTCAAAGAAACCGCAACGGACGGCGCCCTCCTTACCGGGAGCAAAGGGAGTGGCAGCCTTATGACGAAAGCCACGCGGCGCAGGATATTTGCCCGGGTCGCCCAGGGTGACTCCCATACCGCGAATGGGGTCGACGCTAATACCCTCGCGCTCGCAAAGAGCAGCAAAAAGCTCCTCCATGGCGGCCTGCTTGGCGGCGAGCTGCTTCTTATAAGGACGATTGAGCGCCGTACACCCACCGCAAGCTTTCATGATGGAACAGGGGGACTTGGGGTCCACAGCCTTACGCGCAGACGAAACCCGATCTTTATGCGAGTGCTTGGAGCGAGTCTGAGATGCCTTATCCTCGTTCCGACGAGAGCCGGGACGCTTGGCCTTAGCCCTGCTCTTAGTCGATTTGCTTTTTGCAGCTTTAGAAGACTTGGATTTCGTAGAAGATTTCTCCTCCTTCGACCCCTCAGTCGCCTCCATCAAAGCACGACGAGCCCTACGCTCCGCACGAGATTCTGCCATCAATAACTCCACTAATTCATGAATTAAAGCTGCAAGTATTGTAC
>CABSNS010000028.1:0-10184 GCA_902479105.1 uncultured Collinsella sp.
CGGCCGGCTCGCCCAGCTGGGCGAACGCTGGCGCGCGGCGCACCGACGTCACAAAGTGGGTATTGCCCAGACCACCGGCGCCACCAGGAGCCACGACAACGCGCTCGCCATCGTGCACCAGATCGGCAATCTCGAACATCGGGGTCTGCGTCTCGGGGTCGAGCTCGCGCACCACGGTGCCCATGGGAACCTTCAGGATCAGGTCCTCGCCGCTCTTACCGTTACGACGGGCACCCTGCCCATGCGTGCCGCGCTCGGCGCGGAAGTGATGCTTGAAGCGGTAATCGATCAGCGAAGACAGCTGAGCATCGGCCTGGATGACAACATTGCCGCCACGACCGCCGTCGCCGCCATCGGGGCCGCCCTTGGGGACAAATGCCTCGCGCCTAAACGACATGCATCCGGCTCCGCCGTCGCCGCCGCACACGTTAATGCGGCTGATATCGGTGAACTGTGACAACAGAATCGCCTCCTACAAAAAGAGGGAGACCCTTGAATCCTAAAACTCAAGTGCCTCCCACATATGTGCTCTATGAAGGGTAAATTACGCGTTCGCGAGCGGGCGTACGCTGACCCTGTGCTTGATACCCTTGTGGAACTCAACGGTACCGTCGACCAGCGCGAACAGCGTGTCGTCCTTACCACGGCCAACGTTCTCACCCGGGTGGATGTGCGTGCCGTGCTGACGGACGAGAATCGTGCCCGTGGTTACCGTCTGGCCGGCATAGCGCTTCGTGCCAAGGCGCTGACCGCGGGAGTCACGGCCATTACGGGAGGAACCGAGTCCTTTTTTGTGTGCCATTGTGTATACCTACTCTTTCGTTACGAGTGTAATCTACTCGGCGACGGGAGCCTCGGCAACAGCCTCAGCCTCTGCCTTGACAGCCTTCTTGGCGCGGGAGGTAGCCTGAACCTTCACAATCTTCAGCTTGGTGAGCTGCTGACGGTGACCCTTCAGACGACGATAGCGCTTGCGCTTGTGGAACTTGAAGACCAGCTGCTTCTCGCCCTTGAACTGCTCAACGATCTGAGCGGTAACCTTGGCCTTGGCCAGCTTGTCGGGATCGGTGACGATCTTCTTACCATCGTTGAGGAAGATGACCGGCAGGGTGACCTTGTCGCCCTCATTGCCCTCGATCTTCTCGACGGTGATGACATCGTCGGTGGCGACCTTGTACTGCTTGCCGCCCGTGTTAACGATTGCGTACATGTTTACTTGCCCTTCATGCATCAGTTAGTGCAACAGCCGAATATAGTAGCAGGCGAAAATACCCCCGTCAACGAGTATGTGGAGCAAATCCACAAGTTCGCACAGGTATGGGGCTGACGAGTCGGCCCTCGTCGTCCTCGCATGCTTGATTCTGACGCTCGACATCGTAGGAGCAGATGGTCACGAGGTCTTGCATACCGGTGGAAACAATAGGTGCATCCACGCCCGGGGTCAAGCCCTGCAACAAAACATCAGCCGCAGAAAGCAAAATTTCCGGACGCATGGAGCCCTCGTTGTCGGCATGGGTGTCGAGCATGAGCACCAAATGGTCCGGGCGCCCCCCCGCCGTGAGCTCATAGCCCACGAGCGTGTGATCCAAATCCAAGCGCTTGCTCTTTTTTCCGCGCGCGTAGTCGATGCCATGGTCCGCGCGCAGCGTGTCGATCGCACGACGCACCTCATCGGCGCTTACGGGCGCCTCGGGGTCCAGATGCAGGTCGATGCGATACGACAGGCGCGTGAGCTGCGCCGTCAACGCCGGCGTACGCACGTCGATGTACGCCGCCTCGATAGGCGCCAGATCGGCCGGAGACGCTGCAGCCAGGCGCCCAAACGCCTCGTCGAGCGCCACGAACTCGGTCATAAACAGGTCATACCACTCGCAGGTCGACGACGTACCCACCGGTAGCGCCGATGAGAAGCCCACGCGCATGTGCGGAGAGAAGCCCTGCGTGACGGCATAGGGAAGTCCCGCACGGCGCACGATGCGCTCAATGGTATGGATTACTTCGAGATGGCCCAGGTACTTAAGGCGATCGCGCTTGCCATAGCGAACACGAAGTCTAAAGAGCGTGGAGTTGTCGGTCAGGCGCTCACTCATGCGCGATCACCCATCAATACATTCTTGGCGTGGAGCGTGGGGCAGATCCCGCAGCCGGTGCACGACGTGCGGGTGCAGTCGGGAGTCGTGACGCCCTCAAGCGAGCGACGGTACTCGCGCTCGAGGAAGCCGCGCGTGCAGCCGGGGCTCACGTGCTCCCACGGCAGGCGCCAGTCCAACTCGTAGGGCAGGTGCACGAGCTCATTGAGGTCAATGCCGTTTTTGGCAGCAGCCTCCTTCCAGTTCTCGAGCGAGAAATGCTCTACCCAGGCGTCAAAGCGAGAGCCCGAGCGCCAAGCATCGATGATGACGGGCGTCATGTCGCGACCGGCGCGGGACAGCGCGGCCTCGATGAGCGAAGTCTCGGCATCGTGGTAATGCACGCGGACGGCACGGTTGCGAACGCTCGTGATAAGCAGCTTCTGGCGACGCTTGACGTCGTCGTAGTCGAGCTGCGGGCACCACTGGAACGGCGTGGCAGCCTTGGGGATAAAGACCGAAACCGAGATGGACACCGAGATCGAGCCGCGACGAGCCTTGGGCACCACGGAACGACCGAGCTCCAGCACGTGATCGGCCAGATTGGCGATGGCCACGATGTCCTCGTCGCGCTCGCCGGGAAGGCCCATCATAAAGTAGAGCTTCATACGGTTCCAGCCGGCCTCGAAGGCCGCCTTGGCCGCACGGTCCAAGTCCTCCTCGGTCACGTTCTTGTTAATGATGTCGCGCATGCGCTGGCTGCCGGCCTCGGGCGCGAACGTCAGGCCGCCCTTCTTTTCGCCGGCGACCGACTCGGCCATATCCACGCCAAACGAATCCAGGCGCTGCGACGGAATAGACACGCGAATACCCGTATCCTCCAGGCGACGGTTGAGCCTGCCGAGCACGTCGCGAATGCAGGAGTGGTCGGTCGTGGAGAGCGAGGTCAGCGACACCTCGTCATAGCCGGTCTTTTCCAGACCCTGAATCACCGACGAGACGATCTGGTCGGCCGAGCGCTCGCGCACCGGGCGATACGTCATGCCGGCCTGGCAAAAACGACAGCCGCGGGCGCAGCCGCGCAGGATCTCGATAGACAGGCGGTCGTGGACTAGCTGCGCATAGGGTACGCACGACTGCGACAGCGGATTCGTGGCGCCGAAATCCTCGACGACGCGTTTGTAGACCACAGTAGGCGCATCCTTGCCTTCACGCGGCACGGTGTAGCCATGCGGCGAGCAGGGCTCGTCGTGACGAACCTCATAGAGCGACGGTACGTAGTTGCCGGCAATGGATGCAAGCTGCTCAACAATCTGCGCGCGCGGGACTCCTTCGTCACGCAGGCGGCGATGCAGCTGGCAGGTCTCGAGCAGCGATTCCTCGCCCTCACCGATGAGGATGGCATCGAAGAAGGCCGCGTACGGCTCGGGGTTGTACACCGAGGGGCCGCCGGCGATGATGATGGGGTCATCTTCACCTCGGTCGGCCGCTAACAGCGGAATGCCAGCGAGGTCGAGTGCCTCGAGGAAGTTCGTCACCGCCATCTCGTGCGGCACATGCAGACCGACGATATCAAACGAAGCGACCGGCGCTGCACCCTCGAGCGAGAGCAGCGGAATGCCTGCCTCGCGCATAGCGTCACCCATATCGGGCCACGGCACATAGCCACGCTCGCAGGAGATGCCCTCGGCCTGGTTAAGGATGTTGTAGAGGATGGCGATGCCCTGGTTGGGCAGACCAACCTCGTACACATCCGGGTAGATCAGGCAGCAACGGTAGTCGGCATCGGCCTTGGAAAGCGTGCCCCACTCGTGATCGATATAGCGACTCGGCTTCTCGACCTTGGCGAGCAACGGCTCAATTAAATGAAAACAGTCTTGGTATGCAACGCGCAACGGAAAACCCCTAAGCAGCGAGATCTGATGCGTCCTGATAGGACGCCATAGGACGGGTAGCGCCCGCGACCGTGGTCACCAGATCGCGAACGCGGGAGAACGTGGCAGTGACCACCTCGTTGGCACGGCTGTAGTCGACATCGCGCTCGTAGAGCGAAACGAGCGCACGGCCCATGCCATAGGTGCCCGCGGCAGCAGTGAGCGCCTTGACGGCAAACCCAATATGCGGCGTCTGCTTGACGAGCGCGCGGGTGACCGCGCGGATCACCAAGCCGCCGGCAAGCACGCCCGCGACCTCGTAGCCGCGCTCGGGCTTAATGCCGCGTCCAAAGACGGCAGCGAGCTCAAAGAGCATGCCCACCTGCGCCAGCGCCATAACGGGATAATCGGCGCCCGGCAAAAACACCAGCGCACCGGTCGCCATATTGGTGAGCGCGCACGAGGTGATGATACGATTGGCCGCCGCGATGCGCATGAAGGCAAAGTTCGCCGCAAAGGCCGTTTCCTTGTCGGTGCGATCGAGAATCCAGCGGGCAAGCGTCTCGAGCAGATACGTCTTATCGGTTGCCGCTACCACGCCGAGCATGGGCGTGGACTCCTCGATAAACGGCACCTCCACAGCAGACTCGGCAAGCACGCACACGGGCGCACCGGCGATCACGAGCTCCTGCACGGCACTCTCCAAGCGGTCGGAACCACACGAGAGCACCAGCACCACATCGGTATCGGTCTTTGGAGCAATTCGCTCCTCCCCCAGACGCTCGACGCGCACAATGCCCGAGGTCGTCTGCGGCACAAAGGCGTCACGCACCGTCTCGGCCAGAAAGCGCGAGGCAGACGAATCCAGATAGACCGAGACGCGCACCGGCGTATCGGAATCCTTCTTAACGGACGCGCCCATCTTAAAAGCGCGGGTCAGCTTATCTACGGGAATTTTCATAGCAAACCCCTCCAGCGGTTACGCGGCGCCCGAACGATGCCGCCATATGGATTGTACGATACCCACCGTCAGCAGCTGAATCATCATCGAAGACGAACCAAAGCTAATAAACGGCAGCGGAATACCGGTAATCGGCATCATGCCGATGCACATGCCGATGTTTTCGAAGGTCTGGAACGCCCACATGCCAACGATGCCCACACACGAAAGACGCAAAAACAGCGACTCACACTTAAAGGCGACGCGAATCGTCGAAAAGATCAGCAGCACGTAGAGGCACAGGAGCAAAAAGGAACCGCAAAAGCCAAAGGTCTCGGACAGGAAGGCGAAGACGAAATCGGTGTGGAACTCAGGCAGAAAGCCGCCGGCCGACTGCGTCGCATGGCCCAAACCCTTACCAAAGAAGCCGCCCGAGCCAACGGCGATAAGCGACTGCTGCAGGTTGTAGGCATCGTCCGAATCGGCATTATCGGGGTCGATAAAGACCGTCAGACGGTTCATCTGGTACTGCTTGATGAGCACATCGTGGCCGAGCAACGAATCAAAGACCGAATCGAGCGCCAGGACGAGGGCCACCAGGCCCACGAGCAGGGCCAGGGTCGACAGCACCCATTCGCGGCGTGCACCGCTCATGCAGATGACGATGGCGCCCGAAACCAGCACGACCAGGCCCGAGCCCAGGTCACCCATGGCAACGACGGCCAAAAACGGAATGGACAGCATGCCGCAGAGCTTGACGTAGTCGCGAACGGTATCGATGCGACCGTTATACTGCGAGCCAAGCGTAGCAATAAAGAAGATGGTGATGAGCTTGGCAAGCTCAACCGGCTGGAACGTCAAGCCGATACCGGGAATCTTGATCCAGCCCGTCATGCCCAGACCGCCCGTATAGGACAGACCCGGAATCTTGGGCGAGAAGATCACGATCAGGTCGATGACGAGCAACGCCGTCGAGAAATTGGAAATACCGCGCAGGTCGGTTCGCCAGACGAGCACCGCCAGCACCGCTCCGATGCCAATTCCCAGCAGATGGCGTGAGAACGAAGCATCGGCCTTAAACTGCGAAGCCGACCAGATGATGATGGCACCGTAGGCGACGAGCGCCACAGTAGCCACGAGCACACCGATATGCACCTTTTGGCGAAACGTGCCACGCGAGGCCGAAAGTTGCTTGTTGACGCGGTCCAGGCTGCTGCGAGAGCCGGTCTTGGTTGAACGGAACAGATCCGCCGGAGAAAAATCCATCGCAACCTCCTATCGAACCGAAGAATCGCCCGAGGCCGAAGAGGTATCGGGCTCGTCATAAATCACGCCGAGCACGTCGCGCACGACATGCATCGCGGTATCTGAGCCGCCGCCGCCCTGCTCCAGGACAGTGGCGATGACATACTTGGGATCATCGGCCGGTGCATAGGCGCAGAACCACGCGTATTCGTCCTCACCGCTTTTCTCGCCCGTGCCCGACTTGCCGTATACCTGCGGCGTCAGGGTGCCAAAGTGCGCCGCCAGGGACGCCGATGCCGTGTAAATCACGTCGTGCATGCCGTTGCGAACAAGAGCCAAATCCGAATCGCTGTTGATCTTGGCCTCCAGGCGCTTCTTCTTGCCCTTGCCGTTGTACTTATAGGCATCGCCGTCGCCATCGCGCGACACGGCAGACAAAAACACGTGAGGCACGTACTGTTTGCCGCCGTTGGCAAGACCCATATAGGCACACGCCATCTGCAGGGGCGTCACCAGAATGTCGCCCTGACCGATGGCAATGTTCGTCATATCACCGGCATTCCACTTGCGGTCCTCGGCAGAGGCGTCGGTGAAGTACGACTCTTTCCACTCGGCATCGGGAATACGGCCCGCGCCCTCACTCGGCAGATCGATACCGCAGGTCTTGCCTAGGCCCCAGCGACGAAAGACCTCCTGCAGGCCCTCGGAATGTTGCTCGTCATAAAAGAACGCCTTGCCCATGTCGTAGAAGACGGGGTCGCACGAGTTGGCGATACCCGACTGCAGCGTCATGGTGCCGTGGCCGGAATGCAGCCAGCAGTACTTGCCCCACGACTTGCCCAGACCCGTCCAATAGCCCGTGCAGTTGGTCGTCTGCCCCGACGTGTAGGTTCCAAACTCAAGACCGGCCAGTGCCGAGAGCGGCTTGATGGTCGAAGCCGACATGTACTGTCCGCTAATGGCGCGGTTGAGCAGCGGGTGCGAACCCTTATCATCATTGAGCTCGGTCCACACGTCATTTGAGACGCCGCCGATAAAGACGGACGGATCGAACTTGGGCTCGCTCGCCATGCCCAGGATCTCGCCATTGTTGGGATCGAGACACACCACGGCGCCGTTGCCGGCATTGCTGTAGCCAGTGGTCTTGGCAAGCTCGATAGCGCTCGCCAGTGCCGTCTCGCAGGCCTGTTGGATCTTAAGGTCGAGCGTGAGCTTAATGTCGGAGCCGGCCTTCGCGGGCACGGCGCCGGCCTGACCGGTCACATTGCCCGAGGCATCGACCTTGACGGTCTGCTCGCCACGAATACCCTGCAGCAGGTTTTCGTAGTAGCTCTCAACGCCCGCCTGGCCCACGATATCGCCCGACTGGTACGTAATCTTGCCAGCAGAAGCATCATCATCGCCAGAGGTTTTCTTATTCTGGGCCTCGAGCTGCTCGGAGGTAATGGTGCCGGTATAGCCCAAGATATGGCATGCCGTCTCGCCATATGGATACTGGCGCTCGGTACGCTCGGCAATCTTGACGCCCGGGAACTCGCCGGCATGCTCCTGAATATAGGCAACCGTGGAACGACGGACGTCCGTCGCGATGGTATGCAGGCTCTGAGCGCCCTCTGTATTGTCCTGAATATTGCGAAGGACCGCCACATAAGGCATTCCAAGCACGTTGGCAAGATGGCGAACCAGAACCTCATCCTCGGCAAGGTCGCGGTAGGCCACGACAGCAAGTGAGGGACGGTTCTGGACAAGCGCCACGCCATTGCGGTCGAGGATGCGGCCGCGCACAGCGGGTGTGGTAACGGTGCGAGTCTGATTACTATTGGCCTGCTTCTCGTAATAGTCCGACGAGACCATCTGCATGCCCCACAGTTTGACGGCAAGTGCCGCAAACATCGCGCCCACACCCGTGGTGAGGATGGAAAAGCGGCCCTTAAAGGCGGTCGCCGCGGTATTGCCCTCGCCCTCGGTGGCGCGCGGGGCCGTTCCATGCTGCGTATCGTAGGTAAAACGGGAATCGCCACGACGCATGATGACCAGCGCGACAACGATGGCCACAACCAGCACGATACCGGCGATAATAACCGTCAACTGGGAAGACATCTACGGGCCTCCCCTATTTGAGCTTGCGGGTCTTGGGCTTAAAGCGCATACCCGTCTGGCGTCCGCCACGTGCGGAGAATCCATAGCCGGACTGCGGCACGACGCCGGACATCAAAAACGGAATGGCAACCAGACCCGTCAGGATCGAGGACGGCAGCGCATGGCCGAAGATCGCCACGACAAAGCTCGTCTCCAAACCCATAAACAGCAAGATGATGCTGTAGATCACATTAATGACGAGCGCGAAGGCGCCCACAGTGACGCCGCGCGCACTCGGGGTACCGCCCGTCTGACCGACGGCGCTGTGCACCAGGGCAAAAGAACCCACGGTCAGCAGGAGCGACATAACGCCCACCGGCACGGCAGCGGAAAGATCATAGAACAAGCCGCTGCAAAAACCGCACACGACGGCACGGGTCGGGTCGCCCGAGAACACGCTTAGGCACACCAAGATAATCATGAAGTTGACGCGACCGCCCGCAATGGAGATCTGCGGTGCCAGGCCTGCCTGCAGCAGCACGCACACAATGGCGGCGATCACAAACGTGCGGGAGCTCATCCCCTGCTCGTGTAGATCCATGGACATGCCCCCTATTCGTTCGAGCCAGAATCGGTCGTCTCGGACGTGTCGGAACTGTCATCCGAGCCCTCGTCCTTCGTCTTGGTTGCAGCATCGCGCGACGTTCCCTGCGGCGTGCTGTTGGCCGTGCTCACGTCCTCATCCGAGGCCGACTGTTCGTCGGTCAGCGAGGTAATGACCAGCACTTCCTCGTTGTTCTCGGCCGTGGTCTGAGCGCGCACCACAATGGTGTAGTACACGTCGTTTGCCGATTTCTCAACCGACGAGACGGTGCCGAGCGGTAGACCCTTGGGGAACACACCGCCAATGCCCGAGGTCACGATGATGTCGCCAACCTTAACGTCGGAGTCGACGCTCACATACTCAAGACGCAGCGTGCCGTCAGCCTGACCCTGCAGCATGCCTTGGGCGCGCGTGTCCTGCACCATAGCGGACACGCCCGAGTTCTCGTCGCCAATCAGGCGCACGGTCGATGTCTTGGCGGAAACTTCGATGATCTGGCCGATAACACCGGCCGAACTCGTCACAGGCATGTTGATGGTAAGGCCGTCGGCAGAGCCCTTGTCGATGGTAACGGTCGAGGTCCAGGCATCGCCGGAGGCACCGACAATACGAGCTGCGGTCGATTTAAGGTTGTAGGTCGACTGCAGGCCGACCAGCCCTTCCAGACGCTCAGCGGTCTTTTGAGCCTCGGAGAGCTCAGCAACCTTAGAGGTCAGTTCCTCGTTTTGCTTCTTGAGTTCGTCGAGCGTGTCCTGCGACGCCGTAAGGTTAGAGAACACGTTGCCGATGGCATTGAAAGGAGCCGCCACAGCCGAGCCCACAAAGCGCACCGGCGAGGTAATCGTCGTTACGCCCGAACGCACGGCATGAATCGGTCCCGCCTCGCCCTCGCGGATGTAAAACGTGAGCAGCAACACCGAAATCAGGCTGAAAACAATCAACGGGCGCATACCCGTTGATTGTCGCTTGGTATTCAGATTTGTGGAGAAACCCGAAGATCGTGCCAAATGGAATCCACCTTTTGGAAATTAAGCATTGGTCTGGACGAAGCCGCCATCAAACGCATTGGCCTCGAGCACGCGGGCGCAGCCGTTAACGACGTTATCGAGCGCCGTGGGGCTGACGTTGACCGAAACACCGGTCTCATCGCGCAGGCGCACGTCGAGACCGCGCAGCAGCGCACCGCCACCGGTCAGCAAAATGCCGTAGTACATAAGGTCCGAGGCAAGATCGGGAGGCGTAGCGTCGAGTGCGTCCTTGACGGCCTTGGCCATCTCGTCGAGCGGCTTGTTGAGTGCGCGACGAATCTCCTCGCTCTCGATGCGCACGGTCTTGGGCCTGTCTCTTATACACATCTCCGAGCCCACGAGACT
>CABSNS010000029.1:0-9777 GCA_902479105.1 uncultured Collinsella sp.
GTATAAGAGACAGGCATTGACCTTCTGGTCATGCCGCTGAAGCTGAAAGGCAGATTGCCGCTCAGGTGGGTTTGCAGCGTCGAGCCGTTACGGCGTTTGGTAAAACGCCGTAACTAATAATCCAGCTTCCACATGTAGCGGCGCGTCATGTAGTCCTTGTGCGTGACGGCAGAGAGCGCGCGCATGTAGACGTTGTTGAGGATCGGGGCGAAGATCAGGTGGTTGAAGTACTCGCTCACGCTGTCCTTGATGTCGTTGAGGCCGAGCTCCTTGGCGTCGAGCCGATAGACGCGCTCGCCACCGTACTGGTTGACGAAGCGGATGCCGCGCTCGTCGTTGCAGCGGCTGCGGCCGACGCTGATGAGCTGGAACAGCGAGGTGCGCTTGTCCAGGATCTCGAAGGGACCGTGGAAGAAGTCGCAGGTGTTGATGGTGCAGGAGTCGATCTGCAGCATCTCCTGCACGTTGCAGATGCTAAAGACGTAGGCGGCACCAAAGAGCGGACCCTGAGCCATCACGTTGATGCAGGGCTTGTCGGCGTTCTGCTCGGCCCACTTGGCAGCGAGCGGACGGGTGTACTCGACGGCCTTACGATAGATGGGGTCAACCAAGTCGAACGCAGCCATAGCGGTCTCGTACTCGGCATAGCCCTCGGTCTGCTGCGTGAGCTCCATGGCGATCATGGTCACGACGGCGGAGTTGGTACGACCCATGCAGGACTCGTCGACGGCCAAGCTGTCGTACTGGATCTTGTAGTCGCAGACCTCGGTGAGGCCGGACTCGTCAACATAGATGGCGATGGTGCTGGCGCCGTGGTCCTTGGCGACCTGGGCGGCGACGATGGTCTCCTTGGTGCCGCGCATGGACACGACGACGGCCAGGGTGTTCTCGTTAACGTAGGCGGGGGTTGCGTGCACGAACTCGTTGCTGGTGTAGCTGGAGCTCACGACCTGCGTGGCCTCGTGCTCCATAAAGTACTGGGCAGGATAGTTGCCGCCGTTGGATCCGCCGGCGCCAATCCACACGACGCGCTTGATGCCGCCCTTGTCTGCCTTGTCAGCCAAAACCTGGGAGACGACATCCTTAACCTGTTCCTGAGTAGTCATCGTGCATCAGCCTTTCTTCTCGTTTGATGCTCTCGATGGCATACAAGTTACATACATGTTTTGGTTATGTCGACTAGTTGTATGCTATATTTGACTTAGAAATTCTGCTGGTAAGGTTTTCGACTTCTCATTACCAGCAGTTTTGTTGTTGTATTGAATACATGCTTGATTAGACTCGCATACAAGTTAGATACAGGTTGATCGCATGAAAGCTTCGTCTAAAAAGAAACTGGCCCAATACGAGCGCTTGGCGGGCATGCTGCGTGACCGCATCGCCGCCGGCGTCTACGCGCGCGAAGACAAGCTGCCGTCCGAGATGGAACTCATGGACGAATCGGGGCTGTCGCGCAGCACCGTGCGCCACGCCCTTAAGGTGCTCGTTGATGAGGGCCTGGTGCGCACCGAGCGCGGGCGTGGCGCCTTTGTGGCCGACACGCCCGCGCTCCACGAGAACAACCTGGTGTTTTCGAGCTATACGGCGCAGGTCCAGGGTCAGGGCATGAAGCCCACCACGCGCACCGTGGACTCGGGCTTTGCCAAGGCGGCCGGCAGCATAGCTAAGTTCTTTGACGCCGCCGTGGGCAGCAAGCTCGTCAAACTTGTCCGCCTGCGTTATCTGGACGATGCGCCGCTGTGCCTGGAGACCACCTATCTACCACCGAGCTTTGAAGCACTCATCGATCGCGATATCAACGGTTCGCTCTACGCCACGCTGCGCCAGGAATTCCATCGCGCGCCAGCACAGGGGCATAAGACCTTTGAGGTGTGCTATGCCTCGCAAAACGAGGCGTTTTTGCTCAACGTTGAGCGCGGGCAGGCGCTGATCCTAATCACCGACTACGTCTACGACACCGACGGCCGCCCGCTCCACGTCTCCAAGCGCATCCAACGCACCGACCGCGCCAAATACACCGAGCCAATCGGCTAACCTGCCAAAATAAACCTGTCCCTAAATGGTAGGTTTGGGGAGGTCGGGGAACCAGGTTGGTTTGGGTTGGTTGGGCGTGCGCTCGGCCAGAACCAACTCCATCCAGCACATGTCGTACCAGCGGCCGAACTTTTGGGCACAGCGATCGAAGGCGCCCACCAAGCGATATCCCATATGGGCATGGAAGTCCTGGCTATTGTGCGTTAGATACTCGTCGTCCTTGTCGTGCGGCACGGCGATGAGCGCGCACATATTGGTGATGCCCATCGCGATCAGGCACTGCTTGAGCGCATCGTGCAGCTTGCGACCCAGCCCGCCATGGCGCACATCGCGTGCCAGGTAGATCGACGTCTCGACCGACCAGTCGTATGCCTCGCGGCTGTTAAGCGGACTCACGTAGGCATAGCCTACCGGACGCCCGTCCAACTCCATCACCAAATACGGATAGCGCTTGAGCGTACGCTCAATACGCCCGGCGAACTCCTCAACGCTCGGCACCTCGTATTCGCAGGTAATCGCCGTCTGGCGCACATACGGCTCATAGATGGCAAGCAACGCCGGCGCATCATCGGGCGTCGCCAGGCGAATCGTCGGCTCGGACATCTCGGTCATACAACCCTTCCCCCTCAAAAACAGAGGCCGCCTTGCGCCAAACCCAGCGCAAGGCGGCCCCCCGTCATTACATCAGGCTACAGGACAGCCGCCAACGCGTCGATATCCTCCTGCGTCGTGGCCCAGCTGGTGCAAAAGCGCACCACCGTGTGGGTCTCGTCGTACTTTTCCCAGTACTCGATCGCCGCATGCTCGCGAATGCGCGCCATGTCCTCGTTGGGCAGAATCACGAACTGCTGGTTAGTCGGCGTCTCCAAGAAGAACCGGTAGCCGTGCTCGTGCAGCACGCGACGAAGCGCCTGCGCGGTTTCGATCGCCTGACGGCCAATCTCAAAATACAGGCCGTCGGTAAAGAGCGCCTCAAACTGCACGCCCGTCAGGCGGCCCTTGGCCAACAGCGCGCCGTGCTGCTTAATACGCGGAATGGGATGCGCCGGGGCGCGCATGCCGCAGAACACCACAGCCTCGCCGCAGAGCGCGCCGCACTTGGTGCCGCCGATGTAGAACACGTCGCACAGCTGCGCCAGCTCGGGCAGGGTAATGTCGCACTCATCGGCCGCCAGCGCATAAGCCAGGCGGGCGCCATCCACAAACAGCGGAATCTGGCGCTTCTGGCACACCGCATGGATTGCCGCGAGCTCAGCCTTGGAGTACAGCGTGCCGTACTCGGTCGACAGGCTCACATACACGGCGCCCGGAAACACCATGTGCTCACAGCTCTCGTTTTCGTAGAACACTTGGATATAGTTTTCGAGATCCTCGGCGTGCATCTTGCCCTCGTAGCCGGGGATGGTGAGCACCTTGTGGCCGCCAAACTCGATGGCGCCCGCCTCGTGGCAGGCAACGTGGCCAGTCTCGGCAGCAACGACGCCCTCGTACGGCGCAAGCAGCATGTCGATCACCGTCGCGTTAGCCTGCGTGCCGCCCACCAGGAAAAACACGTCGGCGTCAGGCGCCTGGCAGGCCTCGCGAATAAGTTGCTTGGCACGCTCGGTATGTGCATCGGTACCGTAGCCGGGCTGCGGCTCCATATTGGTGTCGACGAGCGCCTGCAGCACCGCTGGGTGTGCGCCGTGGGAATAGTCGTTGTTGAACGCGAGCATGGCAATCCTCTCTTACCGGGTATCGGCCAGATGATTCAAACGGAGCTATTGTACGCCGCTGGGATAGGCAATGCGCGCGGCAAGGCACTCAAGTGCCAGTACCAGAGCAAAACCGCAGCTCACGTCACTCAAAAAGTGCGCTCCGATCACGATACGGCCAAAGGCGACGAGCGCCGCGACCACAGCCGCCGTCCAAAAGACCACCCGGCGGCGCGACGGCTTTTCCTTAAAGGCCGCCGCGGGAAGCCCGGCGAGCATGAGGCCAATCGCCGCATGCGCGGTGTGTCCACTCGCGAACGACTTAAAGCCGTCCTTGATTACGCCGGCGGCGATATAGCTCCACTTGTCGGGGTTGCCAATCACCCACCACGGCTGAAAATTGAGCCCCGGCGTGACCTCGATCACGCGCATGCGCGGGCGCGACCACAACGGCTTGACGATCACGTTGAGGATAATGGCCTGAGCGACCCACACGGCAAGCACCATCAACGCCCAGCGCGTGAGCTCGTCAGGCTCGGTCGCGCGCGTGAGGCGATAGACGATAAGGTTGGCGGCGATCACCAGCACAAACGTCAGCACCAGCTGAACGGCAATGAGTTTACCGCCAACCCGCAGGGACGAAACGATCTCGTAGCCGGTCAGGCCAACGTTGACGAGGATGCCGAGCACGGCGAGCCATTTGCTCCCCTTGGAGTCGGGACGCACCGCGCGTACGAGCATAACGCCCGCGACGCTCGCCGTCAGCTCGAACGGCAGCTCGCCGGCCGCCTCGACAAAGCGACCGAACAAGCTGGATGAGTTAAACAGCATGCTCGAGATTTGGTAATCGAAGAAACTGCCCACGCCCAGACAAAGGCACAGGACAACCGCGATAATGGCGACATCTTTCTTATAGATGTATCCGAACATGCTTTCCTTTCGGTCGGGCGAAGGGTCGACCCGCAACGTGGTGGGGCAAAGATAGCTTTGTCCCATAAATACCCTTACAGGTTGAGCATAAGTGAGCGAAAACGTTCCATTTGTGGCAAGGTGGCCCGAAGGAGGAGGGAAGCGTACTTGCGTACGCGACCGACGAGTGAGGGTCAGATTGCCCAAATGGAGCGTTTGCAGCGTCGACCCGTTAGTCGTCGTCGCTGGCACCCAGCTGTTGCAGCAGCATGAGTGCCGCGGCCACGGGGCCGATGCCGTCGTTGGCGTCGAGACCGCGACCCAGGCCGCTGCCCGCACCGGCGCCTGCCTTGTAGGGTACCGACAGTTTGCGGCTCTTGGGGAAGTTCACCGCGCCATAGCGGGTCTTAAGCTCAAAGGCCACCTTCTTGGGCACGTCAACGCCCAAAAACGTGATGCGGCCGCCGCTGAGCGTGACGCTCTCGAGCCCCAAGCGCTCGCCGCGGATGCGGATGCGCGCGCGGTTGAACAGGTTGAGCCCCGCCAGCGGCAGCTCACCGTGCGCGGCCTCGGTCTCTTCCTGCACCTCGTCAATGCTCTCCAGGTCCTCGGCCGCCGCGAGCTTACGGTACACGAGCACGCGCTGGTCCACCGCCGGCAGGTACTCCTCGGACAAGAAGTAATCGGCAGGCAGGTTAATACCCACGCTCGCCGCCTCCACGCCGGCGTCGTCATCGCCGCGCGCCTCGGCCACCGCCTGGCCCAGCATTTGCGTAAACAGGTCAAAGCCCACGCTCGACAGGTTGCCGTGCTGTTCGGCGCCCATAAGCGAGCCGGCGCCGCGAATCTCCAGGTCGCGCATGGCGATGCGCATGCCGCTGCCCAGGTCCTGGAACTCGGAAAGTGCGGTCAGGCGCGCCGTAGCCTCCTCGGTGAGCGGCAGCTCACCCGGGAACATAAAGTACGCGTATGCCTGCGTGGCCGAGCGGCCAACACGGCCCTTGAGCTGGTAGAGCTGTGCCAGGCCCAAGCGCTGCGAGTCCTCGATGATCAGCGTGTTGGCCGTTGCGTTGTCGATGCCGCTCTCCACGATGGTCGTGGCGATGAGCACGTCGATCTTCTTGGTCGCGAACTCGATCATCACGTCCTCGACCTCGCGCGGGCTCATCTTGCCGTGCGCCACGCCCACGCGCGCCTCGGGCGCGGCCTCGTGCACGCGCGCCACGGCATCATCGATGGTCTTGACGCGGTTGGACACGTAATACACCTGACCGCCGCGGCCCACCTCCAGGCGAATCGCCGCACTCACCACGTCGGGGTCGTACTCCCCCACGTGCACGATCACGGGACGACGCCCGGTCGGCGGCGTCGTGCTCCGGCTCATGTCGCGCACGCCGCTCGTGGCCATCTGCATGGTTCGCGGAATCGGCGTTGCCGAAAGCGTGAGCACGTCAATCTGCTCGCGCAGGTTCTTGAGCTGCTCCTTGTGCTGCACACCAAAGCGCTGCTCCTCGTCAATGATCACCAAGCCTAGGTTCTTGGGGTTCACATCGGCCGAAAGCAGACGATGCGTGCCGATGAGCACGTCGATCGTGCCCTCGGCAAACGCCTTGAGCGCGCGCTTCTGCTGCGCCGGCGTGCGGAAGCGGCTGAGCACCTCGACCTCGAGGCCAAACGGGGCAAAGCGCTCAAAGAAGGTCTCGTAGTGCTGCTGGGCCAGAATGGTTGTGGGGCAGAGCACCATGACCTGACGGCCGGAGTCCACACACTTGAACGCCGCACGCAGGGCGACCTCGGTCTTGCCAAAGCCCACGTCGCCGCACAGCAGGCGGTCCATAGGCTTGGGCGCCTCCATGTCGGCCTTAATATCGGCGATGGCCTCCAACTGGTCGCGTGTCTCGTCGTAGGGAAAGCTCTCCTCCATCTCAATCTGCTCGGGCGTGTCGGGCGGGCAGGCGATACCGGCAATCGACGAGCGGCGCGTATACAGGTCGACCAGGTCAAACGCCAGCTTTTTGGCGTTCTTGCGCGCCTTGTTGGTGGCACGCGTCCAGTCGGCGGTGTTGAGCCTGGTCAGGCGCGGCTTGTCGCCGTCGGGGCCAACGTATCGCGTGATGCGGTCGACCTGCTCGAGCGGCACGTAGAGTTTGTCGCCATCGGCATATTCCAGCAAAAAGTAGTCGCGCTCCTTGCCGCCCACTTCTTGGCGCGCAATCTCGCTAAAGAGCGCGATGCCGTGAGTGGCGTGCACCACGTAGTCGCCCGGCTTAAACGGGAACGTGATCTGCGTAATGTCCACCTTGCGGCGGCTGCGCGCGCGGTTGGCGTCCATGCGGGCGTTGAGGTCGGCGATTGAGAACACGGCCAGGTTGGCATCGGGCACCACCACGCCCTGCGGCAGGGCAGCGTCCACAAAGGTCACGCGCCCGCGCGAGATGGTGGGCACGGCAGCGCCGGCGGCAGCCTGCGCGGCGCCCGCCTCGAGCGAGCGGGCGTTGAGCGCGTCGGCCTTACGCTCGCGAATGGAAGCATGGGCCTCCTGGCGTGCGGCACGGTCGGCGGAATCCGCCGCTGCCACGCGAACGCGGTCGCCGATAGCGCCGACATTTTCGGGCGCCGCGGTCAGCGATTCCTCAAAGGTAATGCCCTCGTCGCCAAAGGTGAGCTCCATCGACTCGCGCGCGCCGCGGTCGGGGATGGCAAACACGCAGGCATAGCGCTTGCCCACGACCTCCTGGATGCGCGTCATTAAACGGTTGTCCGAGCCTGCGATGGCCGGCTGCTCAATCTTGAGCTCGGCCGTCACCGCACCGCCGGCACGGATGAGGCTCACGTAGTTCAGGCGCTGCTGGGCACCAAAATCGAGCTGTTGGGCGCGCACGTACAGACCATCCAGGCGGTCAATCCCTGCCTCGCCGGCACGGGCCTCAATATCCTCGTAGGCGCGCAGGCAGTCGTCGAACAGCGAGCGCGGCTCGGACAGAACCACGAGTGCCTTGCTGCTCACGTGCGCCAACGGGCTTACGGTCTGGCCGTACATCACCGGCAAAAAGCGGTCGAGCTCGGGCGTGACGATGCGCGTATCCACCATCTCGAGCAGCGCCGCCAGCTTGCTGTCGTCCTGGCTGGCACGGTAGAGCGCCACGTGCATGTTGTGGACGGCATCGTCGGTAAGCGCCAGCTCGCGGCAGGGGAAGATCTCGATGCTGTCCTCGTTGCCGATGGTTTGGCCCGTGGAGCTCACCATACGGCGGATGCGGTCAATCTCATCGCCGAAAAACTCAATGCGCACGGGCGCCTTTTCCTGCGCGGGAAACACCTCGACGGTGTCACCGTGCACGCGGAACAGACCGGGCGCATCGGCGGCACCGGCATTGGTGTAGCCCATGCCCACCAGGCGCTGCGGCACCTCGTCAAAGGGAATCTCCTCGCCCACCGCAAAGGTCGTGGACTCCCAATAGTGGCTCTCGACCGGCGGCACACAACGCAGCAGCGCGCGAGCCGAGGCGACCATGATGCAATTGTCTCCGCGCACGATGCGTCCCAGTGCCTCGCAGCGCTGCGCCACCACGGCATCGTCGGGCGCCTGCTCGCGCCACGGATAGTCCTTGCGCTCGGGAAAACGGCACACGTGCGCTAGGCCCACGTAGGCGGCAAGGCTGCGCGCGGCGCGATCGGCCGCATCCTCGCCACTCACAATGTAGACCGTGGGACGCGGGCGGCGCGCAAACTGGGCGGCCGCCATAAGCGTGCGGCCCGACTGCGACACAGCCAGCGTCACGTCCTCGCCGGCATCGAGTCCGGCCTCGACGGTCTGCAGCGCCTCGGCAGTGTAGAGCTGCGCGGCTATACGGTGAATGAGCATGCTGTTCCTCCGGCATTGCAACGCCAAAAGCCCGCCGGGGCAAGCTCGGCGGGTCGTACGTCAAATACATTGTCTGTCATGGTAGCGCATGGAGAGGACTCCGGCTCAAGGGCAAACCCAGCCCCGCAAAAAACGCCAGACGAAGATGCGTTCCGCCCTACCCCGCTACGCGCACGCTGGGGCACAAATCTGCCAGCGGGCACTCGTCACACTTGGGTTTGCGGGCGTCGCAGATCTCGCGACCGAAGGTGATCCACTGATGGTTAACCGACTCCCAATACTCGTGCGGCAAAATCTTGAGCAAATCCTGCTCGGTCTTGAGCGGCTCCTTTGCATGCGTCTTGGGACTCAGCATCAGGCGGTGCGCAATGCGGTTGACATGCGTGTCCACCGCAATGCCCTCCACGATGCCATACCCCACGTTGAGCACGATGTTCGCCGTCTTGCGTCCCACGCCCGGCAGCTTCACGAGTTCCTTCATGTCGGCCGGCACCTCGCCGCCATAGTCGGCGACGATCATCTGCGCGGCCTCGACGGCATGCTTGGCTTTGCTCTTGTAGAAGCCGAGTGACTTGATGGTGTCTGCCACGTCAGCCACGCTCGCCCCGGCCATGGCCTCGGGCGTGGGCCACTGGGCAAACAGCTGCGGCGTCACCTTGTTGACCTGCGCGTCGGTCGTCTGAGCCGAGAGCAGTACCGCGATGAGCAGCCTAAAGGGATTCTGGTGGTCCAAGAAGCACTCGACCGGGCCATAGCGACGGTTGAGGCGCTCACACACCTCGATGGCGCGCTCGCGCTTGGCGGCATTGGTCTCGCGTGGCATAACGACTCCTCGGCTCAACGGCACAATAAACTTATGGGCACAATTGTCCCACGTCCGAGACGCTTACGCCTCCAAGAATGCGCCGGTCTGACGGCTCCACAGGCTCGCGTACTCGCCACCCGCCTCGACGAGCTGCGCATGCGTGCCGTCCTCGACGATCTCGCCATCGGCCAGCACCACAATGCGGTCGAGCGCCGCCACGGTGGACAGGCGGTGCGCCACCACAATGGAGGTACGTCCACGCATCAGGTTTTCGAGCGCCTCCTGCACCAGCGCCTCGGACTCGCCGTCGAGGGCAGAGGTCGCCTCGTCGAGCACCAGAATCGGCGCGTCGGTTAGGATGGCGCGGGCGATAGCCACGCGCTGACGCTGGCCGCCCGAGAGCTTGACGCCGCGCTCGCCCACCATGGTGTCAAAGCCACGGGGCAAGCGGTCGATAAACTCCAGGGCGT
>CABSNS010000030.1:0-9680 GCA_902479105.1 uncultured Collinsella sp.
ACTTAATGCAACACTATTGCGTTTTGAAATTCAATTCACCTATGCATTTTTTCTCAGTAAGTGATCGTCGTTACTGCTTCGATGAGGTCACTCGCAATTGCTTTCAGGTTGACCAAGCATCAGAAGATGCGCTTCGCATATTTGAAGCATCGGGAAGAACGGTCAACTCGAAGTTGCTAACAAAGTCACTTGCTGCGAAAGGCTACGACCAAACGACCATAGCAGAACTTGAAGACGACATTGATGAGTATCAACGATTGTCTGAGCGGACTTTCTTAACAAAAGACACGCCTCGAAAACTTAGATCCATCGAACTCCACGTTTCACATGCATGCAACCTTGGTTGTAGTTACTGTTTTGCCGGTAAAGGAGATTATGGAACGTCTCCTCTGCTGATGACAGACGAGATAGCCTTCAAGGCGGTCGACTACCTCGTCGCAAGTTCATCGGAAAACGAAACGCTTGCGATCGTCTTTTTTGGTGGGGAACCCATGATTAACGAGCCGCTGATATGGAAAACGGTCGACTATTCAAAAAGAATATACCCCAATAGAAACTTTACCTATTCTATTACGACCAACGGAACGCTTTTGAATGACACTGCTGTGAATTCTTTCAAGGAGCACGGGTTTTCTGTTCTGATTAGTCTCGATGGTACAGGATGCAAGCACGATGCATCGCGCCCGTACAAGACGGGAGGCGGCTCTTTCTCCGATATCGACAAAAACGTTCGTCGTTTTTCCGAGTCGTTCCCCTTCGGCGCAAGAGCGACCTTAACAAATAATAACTGTAACCTTGTTGAAGACTATCTTCAGTTTAAAGAGATGGGCTTCAGAAGGATTTACTTCTCGCCCGTGAGCTCATTCGATGAGAATATCAAACTCGACGAACACTCATTAAACAAAATCAGGGCGGGCCTAATAGATTTGGCGGATCAATATCTCAAACAGATTGATCAAGGGGAAAAGCCCTTGTTTAGAACATTGAAAACTGCAGTTGATTTGATTATGAGCAACAGGATCGCCTTTGTCGGATGCGGGGCTGGCAGGCGTTTTATTTCCGTGACTCCCGAAGGGGACGTATACCCCTGTCACAGGTTTGTCGGGATGATGCGATTCAAAATGGGCAACATCGTCACCGGAATTGACGAAACTAGGTATATTGAAAACTGGAGTCAGGGTGTCGAAAAAAGAATTGACTGTACGGACTGTTGGGCTCGGTCTTTCTGTGGTGGGGGCTGTAGCTGGGAGGCTGCAGGCGAGCACGGCTACTTGCCCAAGAGTCTACACCCTGCATCATGTGAATATAGAAAAATGTGCTACGAGATGGCTTTTGACCTTATTTCCCGCCACTCATCTTCGCAGGAGAAAAATCAACGAGAAGCTACTGTATCGGAATAAGCGGTTCAGCGCATTGCTGTCACCATTGTGGAGGTGTTCGTTCTTCTGATTACCGTCTGCGAAGCTTATTGCTACGTTCGCCGAAACCATTCTAGAAATATGGTGAACTAGACATCTTGGTTTGTTATACACAATATTGAGGTTTTTCTGCACTCAAAGGGAGGTAGTCGTGAAGCATATTCATCCGATTAATCCAGGAAGTGGCGACGAGGCAGGCGTGAAGCCGATGTCTTTTGACTGCCTCTTGGGCATTACTGACATCTGTACTGTTTATGATAAAGCAGATGGCTGTGGTGCATACGATTACTGCGACTATGACATGGATGGCGGCAGCATCTGCGTTGTAGATCACTGTGGCATTGATCAAACGTAGTCTCTAATTGGATTAAGGTGAGGAGCTGTTATGAAGCATATCCATCCTGTTGGTTCAAATGAACATCCTCCCGTTGAGCCTTGTTGTCTTGGAGTTGATATATGCAATTTTTACGACATCGCCGAGTGCCCTGTTGCGGATTGGTGCTATGTCGATAAAGAATCAAGCTGTGTTTTGCCAGCAGATTGGTGCGATCCAGTTGACGAGTAGTTTTGTGGCTAGGAACTATTTGGTCCAATTCAGAATAAGATGGGAACAAATACCAAAATCTCGTGTCTGGGAGGAGTTATGCCATTATTGCAAGGTCTCGTTGGATTAGCCTTTATACTTGCGTTATATCTGGCACCTTTTTTAATTCTATTCTTCATTATCCGACTCTTTCTTCGGAGAAAATAGGAGTGTCACGCAAACATTAGCGTAGCTTTCTTCCAATATGAGCCGAGCATTGGCAAGTGGAATAAGAAGCCCGACCGTTCGCCACATGAAAGTGATCGGACGGGCTTCTCTATTTAACCCGGGCCGCCACCCATAGCGGCTTTCCAAGCGTATTCTCAGTGCAAAGCAATCGTCAGTTTAATCCTATGCGCTGATACCGCATTTCATTTGTTCGGCTCGAATTCTACGGCCTGGCAACCCTCGCACTCTCCGGCAAATGGATTGAACGCGAAGGCAGAGATGATGTGTGCGTGGACATCGAGGCTGCTGTAGGCAACATACTGGGACATGGACCCCCGCTGCGCGTGGTATGCGGCCCGGCATATTCATTGCCGTCCAACCCCGTGTAGTTGCAGCAAAGGGTGGAACCTCAATGCTCAGCTCATGTTGTCCGTGGGACACGAGAATCGTAAGTACACTTTGGTGCGATTCTCACGCTGATACTGAGCCACCTGGAATAAGATACGTCGCGACAACACTTCGCTTCACCTCTGTCTCGACAAGATGACGTAGACTAAAGTTTCCTTTAGTAAGAGAACGAGAACTATATCTGAAAGCGTTGCGATGGCGTGAAGGCACCGAGTCCGAACCGCCTGAATGCTACGTGCATCTGCATCGCCTTTTTGTTATCTCTGCCAGTTGGGTAGCACTACACTTGTCATCATTTACCCTGGTACATGCTGCCTAAATCCACTACCCCTTCTACCGCGCCGACCATCTCGTCATCGTGAGAGACAACGATGATCAGCTGGCTTTGCTTGTTGCGCTTAACATAGGCCGCAAGCTCGGCGCGGCTTACAGCGTCTAACCCAGTCGTGGGCTCGTCGAGTACCAAAACTGACGACTTGCGTGAAATCGCCGACCATAAGTACACTCGGCGCAGCTCACCGCCCGAAAGCGCGGAGCAACGTTTCCCGAGCAACTCCTTCACGCTGTTTTCCAGCGAAAGTAGGCCATCTACACCCCGGTGATAGGAAGAAAAGGGCGTGTCGAAATACTCTAACAGCTCTTTCGCCGTTTCGTCCGGCGCGAAGCACAACTGTGGGCAGCACGATATCTCTCTCGCACGTATGTAATCCAAGTCGCATTCTTCGATTGGCACGCCGTTGTATTTTACTTTGCCTTTCGATGAGTATAGCCCGAGCATCAAGTAAAGAAGTGACGTCTTGCCTCTTCCGTTTTCCCCAACTATGCAATATGTACCAGGACCGGAAAACTTGAAAGAAAACCCGCCGAGGACCTCTCGGACAGATCCGTCTGGAAGGGCAACCGAGAATTCCAAATCAGATACCGAAATGTCATTTATGTCATCGAGTTTAGCTAAATCGGTCCGATTCCACCCCGATCTCTCCTTTTCTCTCGTCGCGATAGCCGTCCTATCCCATGATGCTTTGGCATCTTGATAGGATTTGAACAATGACATCATACTTTTCAAAGTCTTAAAGAGAACCGCGAAGTATGTACCGATGATAGTGTACTCGCCTATTGACATAGTTCCGTTAATGATTCGTACTCCGGAAACAACAAGTATCACCGCTTGAAACAACGCTGCGAAAAGACCATCGAGCGATGTCAGAGAATATGATAGCTTTCCGGAGCGCAAAACTTTGGGAAAATAGCTCTTAAACCCAGCGTCGAGCGCTTGTTCGCTCTTGCCGTACGAAGATGTCAGTTGAATGTTGAGAATCTGATTAAGCTGCGATGCAATTGCGGCGTAAAAGGCGCTGTCCGCCTCTTTCTTCTCATACGTGACCCTATACAAAAGTTTCCTCAACCCAGTAATTACACAGAAATACACGATGAGGAGAATGATGGAAAACACCGCGAGAGTTGAATCAATTGACCATATGATAAGCAATACGATGGGAATGGCTACAATGGACAGCGGCGCACTGATAAAATTCGCCAAAACGAAGGATGAGACCACGCTGGAGTCGGAAATAATCCGTTGCGTTGTATAGGCTGGATCGATGGTCCGACTCACCAAGTAATCGTCTCTTTCAAAACGCAAGACGGCCTCCCTGAGAAGATCAAAGGAAAGTCTCGTGGTTATGCGAATGGAAAGTGTTCCTGCAAAATAAGTAAAGAGGGTGGAGAAAACTCCTATTGACGCAACCAGGAGCGCGAAGAGTACGGCGTCTCTTTCGCTGCGGTTACCGAGAAGAAAATCTAAGAATTTCCCGTTCACGTATGGCATGGCATAGGAGAGAGCGGTTCCAATCACCGTGATAGCAATGAAGACGAAAGCCCCTTTTGCTCTGATGAACCTCGAGAGAACGCATCGAATCAAGGAAGGCCCCAATCTACCCGCCACAAAACATCAATCACTGATACCTTACACCTCAACACAACAGGAGCGAAGATTTGCCAATGAGACTGCTTTAAGATTGCCTTGGGCCAATACGATCTCAAGCTCTTCCTACAAGAGAGTCGGAATCGGACATCTCCTCCGACGAACCTGGCAATCGAGCGGTTGAAATATCTTTTTCAACCGCCCGATTGCCACAATAGATTTGAGCATCCGCCCACAAACGTCCGCGTTTTATACCCATCAAATCCTTTGCCTTTTGTCGTCTAGACTAGAAAAATCGCTCGAAATAACGCAACCGGCCTGCTCGCTTGAAGAAACCTAAGCCCGTAACGTAGATGTGCAAACTTCCGAAACGCCTTGCGCGGCATAGTGCGTATAAACTTCGTCAACCGCCTCAGAAATATCTGAGTATCGCGCCGGGTCAAAAGCATACGATGTCGCAGCTATACCCTGCACCCATTCGGAACGCGGATTAATTGAATAGCCACACAGCATCATCATACATGCATCTAGACCTGATTTCCCAAGTATCCGACGTATTGATGAGAGCATCGCGGGTCGCCCCTGCACCATCGTCGTCACCCCTATTAGCAGTATTTACCGTTTTTCTCTAAATGCGTATCGCCACCCTTAAGAATACGAAGTGTTTTATCCAGATCCGATTGTCCTCCATCTCAAACGAAGGGATAAGGAATCTCATCCGGAATCGGCAGTAACGGAGGATTCACAACGACAAGCGAAAAACATGAGTCATCTCTCAGAGGGGAGTAAAGGCTCCCCTCAAGCACCCTAGTTTCGTCATCCAAAGAGTTGATGGCAGTGTTTTTCTTACAAAGGTCGACAACAAAAGGGTTGATTTCTACAGATGTTACATCCATGCCACAGTTGGTAAGTATCAGGCCCTGTATTCTGGGGCCAGAACACAAATCGAGAGCCTTCCGTGCGCTCTGCGGTGTAAGGCGCCAATCTCAGCAAATCTGTCCCACAATACCGCGCTGAAGAACAAGACGGAACCCCTGAGCCAAACTCCCCTATACCTTATTAAGGCTAAGACAGGCAAGTTCACGCACCCGGCATATTCCAGAATAACATCCTATTGTTTTAGATGCTCTACAAGCATGAACAGCCGCGAATCGGAAAGATCTTCTAGTTTCGCCCCGACTGACCGCCAAGGGCCAAAATGGCCCCTCCATCCCCGGGCGACTGGCTCTGGCGCGCCGAGGAGTGTCCCCAAGTGCCGGCAGAAAAGAAACGTCCCTATCTGCCGGCTAGAGGGCACCGAAGAGGATGGCGTAGGTAGTGGATTCGCCGAGCTTGAGCTCGTCGCCGGGATTGAGTTGGGCGGAACGGCCGGGCTCGACCTGAATGCAGACGCGCGTGGCCCCGTTTACCACCACGGTTCCGTTGGTGGACGACAAGTCCTCGACGTGCCAGATATTTTGAGCATCGCACCAGATATGGGCATGGCGGGCCGAGACATCGTCGCCGACGTCGGTAATATCGCCCTCACCAGTGGCCAGCGCACCAATCTCAACACCCTGCTCACTCGGCTGAATCCAGCGCGGGGCGCTCACGACAAAACTGTTTTGTACGCGCAGCAAGCCCAAGGGGTGCGCCGGAGCGGGTTCGCGTTCGCCCGCGGTCATCGACATGCCAAGCGAACGCGGCGTGGAGGTGCCTCCGCCACAGGTCGCGTGCGCGTAGTCGATGGCATAGTTCACCGAGGACCGCACATCCGCCGAACAACCGACGGCGACAAACAGCACCAGCACGGCCTCGGCGCGCTCGGCGGGCATGAGTTCCGCCGCCTGTGACAGGCGATCGAGCGCGTTGCGATAGAGATTCGTGTCCTGATGGCACTCTTCGAGCGCGCGTACCATCGGTTCACCTGCAGGACCGCACACCATATTGATCACAGCCGTGGAGTCCATGGGATTTCGCTGGCGCAGGGCCAGTTGCGACATAATACGCGCAGCCGAGGTACCGTATTCGGCAAAGTAGCGCTGCTGAAGCGTGCCGACCGGCGCGCGAACGATAAAGCGGGAAACCCAAGAGCGATCGGCGGCTCGGCTCTGCGGGCTGCGGCCGTCGGCGAGCGGACGGGACGAAAGCACCAAGCCGCACAGCTCGATATGGCTCAGATGCGCCGCGCGCTTAAAGATGTCAAACATGGCCCCGCATGGGGTGAGCTCAACTTGAGATGCCATGACCTAGGCCTCCTTGGTCGTAGAAATAGAATCGGACGATACTTCGACAGGTCCGCCAAAAGTACGGGCAGCTGCGGCTCCACCGGCAAGCGGAGTCGCCATCTGGGCTTTTGTGCGTCGCGGTGCCGAAACGGGAAGTTCAAAGGCAAAGCCCATCGCAAGCAAAAACCACGTAAGCGTATAGGTTGCAACCAGAGCGGCAACAAGGCCGCCCATCACGGCGCGTTGGGAAAATACGCTACATGCAGCCACAACCAGTACTGGAACCTCGCAGGCAGAAAGCGCAAGCACACCCTGCAGGAACCCCGAGCGCCGATTGCGCGCAAGTGCCCCCGCGGTAACGCCGGCTATGCCTGGCAGCGCCAACGCCAGTGCGGTAATAATACCCGGTAGCGTCCCAGACCACACGAGCGATCCCAAAGTCGCCGTCACGCGAGCGCCCGACGCCAGCAGCGCGGCCGAAACCACGACCACAGCCCAAACCACGCCACAGACGACCGTCGCGCCGACCATCAGCGCGCGACGAACCGCGCGGCCGGACGCATCCATGGGGCACGGCGTGAGCGGCTCGCCGCGGAGCGAACGACCGACATTTTGCGCATAGTGGTCACAAAACGCTGAGAGCGCCGCCTCGACCGCCGCCGGCTCGGGACGATCTTTTTGATGGCTGGACAGACAGGCCATCACCACGTCGAACAGCTGGGCATCGACAAACGCCAGCGCATCGCGTAGCTCTTCGGAATCCGGCTCAAGCCCTAGCTGCTGGGCCTGCTCGGCCGCGGCGAGCGCCACATCGGGCTCACGACGAAGCAGCTGAGTCAAATCACAACCGGGCGCATGGGCACCAATGGGATAGTCGGGCCGCGTGTCCATCTTGAGACGGTAGGGGCTCGCGATGTCGCGCGTCTTTTTGCGCGAACCCGAGGTGCCCGAAGTGCTCGGCGCGGCTTCGTATGGCGCGATGCCGGCAATGAGCTCGTAAACCGTGCTTGCCGCGGCATAGACGTCAATCGCCGGCGACATACGCAAAGCGCGCAGATCGGGAATATCGTCGGTGAGCATCTCGGGCGGGGCATAGGCAACCGTCGCGCGACGCAGCGTGGCATAGCGCTCGGTAAAGGATGCCTTGCCGCCGGTACCGGCCACGGCCGACGCAGGCTCAAGCGCCAGCGACGAGCCAAAGTCGATCAGGCACAGGTCAAAGGTGCCCTCGGCAAGCTGCCGGTCAAGCGGTAGACGCGCCGTGCGCACCATAATATTAGCGGGCGAGATATCGCGATGGACAAAGCCCTCACCCACCAGGCTCATACGGCAGAGCAGATCGAACAGGTCGCGACCCAGACGCGCCGCCACAAGCGGCGACAGGCGTCCGGCATCGTCCACGGCGAGTCGCGAACGCAAGCGGGCAAGCGTCTCGCCCTCGACCCATTCCATGACAATTGCAGGCACACCGTCGACCTCGCCCCAGCCATAGAGGCGGGGAAAGCCCTTAAGGCCCGAAAGGGCACGATGGCATTCATATTCCTCGCGAAATGCCGCTTTGAACTTGGCGACCAGCGACTCATGGGCGGCATCGTCGTCAAACTCATCGTGCGTCGGCAAGATGAGCTGTTTGAGTGCTACGTCCTCGCCTTGGGCGTTGACAGCACGCGTCACGCGGCCGATACCGCCACGGCGCATGGTGGCATCGTCGGCAAACAGTATCGTAAAACGACGCAGATAGGCAGGCAGTTCGTCCTGACCGAGCGCAATGGCCGGCTCAAACCCGTCGACACGCGCCAGGCGCAGGCCGACCATGAGATCGCGACCGAGCGATTGTGGTGTGGTGGATGCAAGATCGGTCATCCTAGGGCAAGCGCCGCCACGTTATTGTTGAAGTTACCGAGCGCGACGTCATCATCGCCGTAATGGCCGACCCATTGACATAGGTTGGTGTAACAGCCCCACAGATTGGCATACTGCTGATACCACTTTGACCGGGGCGAGAATGTCTGACGACCGAACTCGGCTCGAATGACAAACATCTCCCCGACCAGGCTGTCGCACGGCCTGGGATCTCCCGTAGAGTTATAGGTCGAGACCACGTCATTGGCACGAGAAACATAGCCGTCGAGCATGTTGTACTTGGTCACAAGCCAACTGTGAATGCTCTCTTCATCAGCAGCGGAAAGGCCGCCGGAGTTTGCATCGTTGTCAGTGTTGCCGCCCGTCGAGCCGCCGTTTCCAGGCCCTCCGGTAGAGGAACCCGACCCAGAGCCGCCGCCCGAACTCGATGAATCCGAGCCGGAGCCAGAAGTATCCGAGCTACCGGGCTTTCCGGACTGCTGGGCGTCCTGCTCCTTTTGCTGCTCGACCTTATTCACCGTTGCCGCCACGCTATTGTTGGACAATCGATCGATGATCTTGGTGTTGGTGAGCACGATGGTTTTGCCATTGGCAAGCGTGACTTCGTTGTCCGGGGCCTCGGCGCCGTCCGCATCGTCGGTGCCAAACACAATATGCCCGACCACACTTGCCCAAGCATATCCAGTCGTGGTGCCCAGATCGCTTTTGACCTCATGCCCCACGCGCGGTTCGCGTGCGGCATGCGCCTGCATCATGGACGGCACGGTCATGCCATAGGCAGAAACGCCAGCTATGACCAGCACCAGCGAGCACGATAGCAGTGCGTACGCCCGCGGCGCCAAGCCCAGTCGGCGTCGCATGCGCACCGCGGCGCCGCGCTTTGTCTGAGTGCCACCGGGCCGCATGCGTTCTCCTCCAACAAAAACACGCCGCTCGGGAGCGGCGCATTCATTCGAATCCATATTTGAGTGTATCAGCGAACCAAAAAGGTTGCGCAACGAATGGACAAATTAAGGATGCGAGCGGAAGCATCCATGCGATAAGCGGATACGAAGCATCTTTGTTGCACAACAAACTCACAGTCGCACGGGGAAATTATGACTACCCCG
>CABSNS010000031.1:0-9644 GCA_902479105.1 uncultured Collinsella sp.
GAGTCTCGTGGGCTCGGAGATGTGTATAAGAGACAGATACGAAATTGAGTACAAACGCGGCGTGGGCTACAAACTTCTTACCCGCCCGCTCACCGATGAAGAGATCATCCGGCTCCACGGTATGGTCATGCGCAACCGCTCCACGCCTATCGCTATCCGCAAGAGCATGGCGCAGCACTTAGTTGCCATGGCGAGTGCCGACGTTCGCGGCTACCTCGATACACCCGAACCCGTTCCGAGCGCAGGCAGCAAGGCTACCAAGGCAACACGCACGCCCATCAAGCGCATCGACACGTGCGAGCTCGTCGAGCAGGCCATCGACCACGGAACCACGGTGAGTTTTGATATTTCGAGCGTCACGACGCGTGGCGAAACCGAAGCAGCACGGATGACACTCCGTCCCTTTGCCATCAAGCAACGAGACGGCATCTCTTATTTGCTGGGAACGGTCTATGACGCCCGAGGCGCCGATGACACGTTGCGTACCGTAGAGATTGGCCGAATGAGAAACGTCACCACACGTCTCCTCGACGGCAAGAAGCTCTTCGCCGCCCTGGCCGAGGACGATGCCTCCTCCGCCGCATAAGACCCTCCGCCGCCCATTCGACTACCCGTACCGCCCATCCGATTCTGTATTAAAAAACCCGCCAGGCTGTTGTAAAAATGGACATCAGCGCTACTATAGTTCCACTTGCACTTTGTCCCAGTGCAGTGTTTCCAGCCATTTTTATACTGGGGGTAATGATATGAAGGACATCACCATCAGCCGCAGGAGCCTTCTGGTCTCCGCTGGCCTGCTCGCGCTCGCTCCGCTCGCCGGATGCGGCGGCAACTCTGGTTCCGGCTCTGCTGCCGCCGGTTCCGACTACACCATCGGCGTTCTGCAGCTCACCGAGCACTCCGCACTCGATGCCGCCAACGACGGCTTTGTCAAGGCCATCAAGGAGAGCGGCCTTAAGGTCAAGATCGACCAGAAGAACGCCCAGAACGACCAGTCCACGTGTAAGTCCATTGCTGACAAGTTTGTGGGCGACAACGTCAACCTGATTTATGCCATCGCCACGCCCGCCGCGCAGGCTGCCGCCGGCGCCACGGCCGATATCCCCATCGTGGGCTGCGCCATCACCGACTACGCCGCCTCCGGCCTGGTCCAGGACAACGACAAGCCCGGCACCAACGTCACGGGCGCTTCCGACCTCACCCCGGTCGCCGAGCAGCTCGAGATGATGCAGAAGGTCCTGCCCGACGTTAAAAAGGTCGGCCTGCTCTACTGCACCGCCGAGTCCAACTCCGACGTCCAGATCAAGGCCGCCAAGAAGGAGCTCGACAAGCTGGGCCTCGAGTACACTGACTTCACCGTCTCGATCTCCAACGAGATTCAGTCCGTCGTCGAGTCTGCCGTGGGCAAGGTCGACGCGCTGTACTCCCCCACCGACAACACCATCGCCGCGGGTGCCTCGCAGGTCGGCCAGATCTGCAAGGAAAACAAGCTTCCCTTCGTGACTGGCGAGGAGGGTATGTGCATGGCCGGCGGCCTGTTCACCCTCTCCATCAACTATGAGGACCTGGGCTACGCCGCGGGCGAGATGGCCGTTAAGATCCTGAAGGGCGAGGCCAAGCCCGAGGATATGCCGATCAAGCACCTCTCGAGCAAGGACCTGGTCGTCGTCAAGAACGACGAAATGGCCGAGGCCCTGGGCATCGACCTTTCCGCCCTGGACGCGTAATGCCATACGCGGCATGCGTCTAGAGCCCGTGCTCGCGCTTTAGCCGCGTTATTCAATATCTGAGCCACAGGGGCGGGCGCTGTAGACCGGCGTCCGCCCTGCTTGTTTCAGGTAAAACAAAACGTCTGTCCGTAACTCTTCTATGCATTGTTACCGCTATTATGGTGAATCACGTGTCCACCCTATCCTAGGAGGTATGAAGCATGCTCATTGCATTGCAGGGCGCCGTTTCGCAGGGCGTCCTCTGGGGCATTATGGTGCTTGGCGTGTTTATCACGTTCCGCCTGCTCGACATTCCCGATATGACCTGCGACGGCAGCTTTGCCCTCGGCGGCTGCGTCTGCGCTGTGCTCATCGTCAATAACAACGTCGACCCGCTGTTCGCCGTGCTGGCCGGTATGTGCGCCGGCGCCATCGCGGGCGCCGTCACGGGCATTTTGACCACCGTCTTTGAGATTCCTGCGATCCTCGCCGGAATCCTCACCCAGATCAGCCTGTGGTCCATCAACCTGCGCATCATGGGCAAGTCCAATACGCCCATTCTTGCCAAAGGCACCGTGTTCTCGGCCGTCAGCAATATGACCGGTCTGCCGCAGTCCACCGTTGCCATCATCTTGGGCATCCTGCTCGCCGTGGCTATCGTTGCCATCCTGTATTGGTTCTTTGGCACCGAGATCGGCTCGGCGCTGCGAGCCACCGGCAACAACGAGTACATGATCCGCGCTCTGGGCGTCAACACCAACTCCACCAAGATGATCGCCCTCGTGCTCTCCAACGCCCTCATCGGCCTTTCGGGCGCGCTCATCTGCCAGAGCCAAAAGTATGCCGACATTGGTATGGGCACCGGTGCCATCGTTATCGGTCTTGCCGCCATTGTTATCGGCGAGGTGCTCGGCCGTCTGCTTCCCGGCGGCCTCACGCAGTTTAGCGTCCGTCTTGCCTCCGCCGTCTTTGGCTCCGTGGTGTACTTCCTTATCCGCGCCATCGTGCTGCAGTTGGGCATGGACGCCAACGACATGAAGCTGCTCTCCGCCGTGATTGTCGCTGTGGCCCTGTGCGTGCCCGTGGTTTGGGAGCGCTATAAGCTCCGCAGCTCCTACACGAAGGGGGATGAGGCAGATGCTTAAGCTCTCGCACGTCAAGAAGACCTTTAACAAGGGCACCGTCACCGAGAAGCGCGCGCTCACCGGCGTCGACCTCACCCTGAATGACGGCGACTTTGTAACCGTGATCGGCGGCAACGGCGCCGGCAAGTCCACGCTGCTCAACATGATTGCCGGCGTGTACCCGCTCGATTCGGGCGTTATTGAGCTCGACGGCACCGACATCTCGCGCCTGAGCGAGTCGCAGCGCGCCAAGTACCTGGGCCGCGTGTTTCAGGACCCCATGCGCGGTACCGCTGCCGACATGCAAATCGCCGAGAACCTGGCCCTCGCCAAGCGTCGCGGCCAGCGTCGCGGCCTTTCGTGGGGCGTCACCAAGGCCGAGAAAGATGAGTACGTTGAATTGCTCAAGCGCCTGGACCTTGGTCTGGACACGCGTCTCAACGCCAAGGTCGGCCTGCTCTCGGGCGGCCAGCGCCAGGCACTCACCCTGTTGATGGCCACGCTCACCAGGCCGCGCCTGCTGCTGCTCGACGAGCACACGGCGGCCCTCGACCCCAAGACGGCCTCTAAGGTGCTCAACCTGACCGAGGAGATCGTCGACGAGAACCACCTGACCACGCTCATGGTCACGCACAACATGAACGACGCCATCCGTCTGGGCAACCGTCTGATCATGATGCACGAAGGCCACGTGATCTACGACGTGGCAGGCGATGAGAAGAAGTCGCTCACCGTAGCCGACCTGCTGCAGAAGTTCGAGGAGGTCTCGGGTGGCGAGCTCGCCAACGACCGCATGCTGCTGAGCTAAAACCTGCCAAAAAGGGACAGGTTTATTTTGGTAGGTTTTATCTGCGCAAACGTCAAAACCGCCGCTAAGGGACAGGCGCCCTTGCGGCGGTTTTCGCATATTATGTCGATAATCCGATATTCAACCAGACATTCTGGCTAAGGACTAAGGAAACTGCCATGAAAAGACTCCCCCGCCTTGCGTTAGCCACCGCGTTGTTTGCCGGTGCGCTCGCAGGCATCCCAAGCCTCGCTTTCGCGGGGAACCTGCCCGCCGCTATTGACGGCTCCGTGGCCGTCATGCACACCAACGATATCCACGGCAGCTACAAGTACAGCTACAACGCAAGCAAGGGCACCGGCACTGTGGGCTTTGACGGACTGGCGGTTCTCTATAGCGCCCAAAACAGCGCCCCCGATCTTTTGCTCGATGCGGGCGACACCTTCCACGGGCAGTCCTTCGCCACCATGAGCGAGGGCAAGAGCATCGCCGAGCTCATGGACACCTTCTATGTAGACGGCTACGACGCGACCACGCCGGGCAACCACGACTGGAGCTACGGCGCGGACAAGCTCCGCACCATGACCGGCTACAGCACCACCGGCACGCCCTTCGCCATGCTCTGCGCGAACGCGAAGTCTACGAGCGGCGTATGGAGCTCGAGCATCACGAAGACGCTCGATCGCACCTGGGAGGATAGCGAGGATCACTCCACATTCGACTACAAAATCAAGGTCGGCGTCGTGGGTGCCATGGATGAGTCGCTGGGATCCTCGCTGCGCGCGGACCTGGTCGCGGGCACGTCGTTCTCGAGTGCCACGAACGCCATCAATACCGAGGCAGAGCAGCTGCGCAAGGAGGGCTGCAACGTTGTCGTCTGTATCGCGCATACGCTCAACGCCAAGACCTTTGCCACACGGCTCCGTGGCATCGATGCCCTTATCGCAGGCCACGAGCACATCAACCTTAACGAGAAGGTGACGGGAGCCGACGGCAAGACGATCCACGTTGTCGAGGCAGGCAGCGCCTTTGCCGAGGTGGGGCTACTTTCCATTCCGTACAAGTACGACACCAATGGCACCGAGACGACCGACGATGACACGGTCACGGTCCCTGCAGACGGCAGCGACGAGAAGCTCTACACCGCCAAGAACGTCAACGACCTTTTGGCAGACCCCGACAAGGGCTCCGACTACCAAAGCTGCCTTGAAGCCGTCCGCAACAAGATCAAGCCGCTCGACGAGGCCTTTGAAAACGAATCGAACAAGGTGCTCGGCACATCCACCACCAACTATTTCTACGGCGAGGACGCCGCAGGCACGCATGGTTGGGAAATGGTGCGCACCACCGATTTCCGCCCCAGCAAGGAGGACGACACCACCAAAGCCCAGACCATCGGCCACGTGATTTGCGGCTCCTATCTTGCCTTGACGGGCGCAGACCTCGCTATCGAAAACGCTGGCGGCATCCGCGGCGGCATCGCGGCGGGCAACGTGACCGCCGGCAACGTCATCGCCATCTCGCCCTACGGCAACACCGTGGAGACCTGGACCATGACCGGCGCGGACTTCCTCGCAGCGCTCGAGCACTCGCTACAAATCAGCGACGAGTGCAATCACAGCTACGAGCTTCAGCAAGCCTACGTTGCAGCCGGCCATACCGAGCAGGAGGCGCAAGACAAGTACAAGTGGCGCGATGACTCTGGCAGCGTTCTCTCCTTTGGCGGCATCAACGTGACGATTGATTGGACGCAGCCCGAAGGCAAGCGCATTGTGAGTGCCACACTCACCAAAGACGGCAGCACGCTCGACCCCGCCAAGACCTATACCGTCGCCACCAACAACTACATCATTACCAACACGACCGATTTTCCCACCTTTGCACACGCCACCAAGTACACCGAGTGGGGCACGTGCGAGGCGGCGCTGAGGGCGCTGATCGGGCAGAACAGTTGGGAGAGCAAGATGGCCTCGCTCGCGGGCACCATCAGCTTTGGCTCCGCTGCCGTGGACCCCACGCCCACACCGGCCCCGACGCCTAAGCCCTCGCCTAAGACGGACACGACGACAACGAAGGTCATCGCCAAGAAGACGACCGGTAAGCTCGCCGCAACGGGAGACCGCACGCTGGCAGTAGTTGGCGCGTGCCTTATCGGCGGCATCATCGTCATCATCCTCGGCATTATCTGGAAGCGTCGACGCTAAGCTACACCGCCGGGCCTTACAGCCCCGCCGCGTAAACCTTATATCGAGCACAGAAGCCCGTCCGAATTTGATCGGACGGGCTTCTTGGTGGGTATCATGGTTGGACGATCATAAGGAGGTTTTCCCTACATGGAATTGTTTGAGCCGATTCTTCATTTCTTTGAGCAACGGTGGGTCCACAACATCATCTGGGCCGTCATCTTGGCGATAGGCACCGCCGTCGCCACCAAGGTCGTATCCAAGACCCTGCGTCACCTGCTCAATCGCGACGACAACCCGCTTCCGGCATCGAGCATCTTCATCAACATCGCACGCGCCGTCATCTGGATGATCGGCGGCAGCTTTATCCTCGACAACTGCTTTGGCATTAACGCAAACGCGCTCGTCGCCGCTCTTGGCGTCGGCGGCATCGCCATCTCGCTCGGCTTTCAGGACACGCTGTCAAACCTTATTGGCGGCATGCAGGTTACGTTTATGGGCATCATCAAGCCTGGCGACAATATCGAGGTCGGCGGCGTGTCGGGCGTGGTCCAGGACATCACCTGGCGCCACACGACCATCGAAGATGCCTGCGGTCAGACCATCATCGTCCCCAACTCCAACATCTCCAAGAACACGCTCGTGCATTTGATGCCCTTTGGGCGCGTGGCTGTGCCCGTTGCCGTAAAGGACACGTCCAAGTGGGCCTCGCTCGACGCGCTGGCAGACGAGCTGACCAGCGCCACCAAGGCCGCCGTGCTTCCCATCTCGGGCTTTGACAAGGAGCCGTATGTGCTCTTTAGCGAGATCGGCGACTTTGGCATTAAGGGCAAGATCATCTTTATCGTCAGCGACGACAGCACCACTTTCACCGCTGCCGACGCCTGCATCCGCGCCATCGCCCCCATCATTGCCTAAACCACAACAAAGGGGACAGGCACCTTTGTTGTGGTTTTCATTCGTGGTACCATGGTTCATATAGTTGTTTAAACGACTAAGGGAGCAACATCATGGAAGAGGCCTACCGTCAAGCACGCAAGCGCGGCGAGCAAGGACGTCGACGCGCCATTAGTCAAAGCGAGTATCCGTACCTCACGGACCTCGATAGCTTGGTTGCCCAGCTCCCCTTAGGCCAGCGAGAGAATGTCGGCCTGCGGGATATTCCGCTCGAAATGGTCGTCGGCACGGTCACCAAGGGCCGTCAGTCCGCCTTTTCGTGTAACTTTATGCCCCTGCTTCCGTTTAGCACCGAGTTCGCCCGCAAGTGGTCCAACCTCTACGACATCCAGGTGACCGAGGGCTATCGCGACCCCGTCATCGTCACCGAGTTCATGCATCGGTTCTATGTCCAAGAAGGCAACAAACGCGTCAGTGTCCTCAAATTCCTAGACGCCCCGACGGTTTCGGCCAAGATCACCCGTCTCTACCCCGGCACATGGGATTCCGTCGAAAGCCGCCTGTACGGCGAGTTCTGCGCGTTTTGGCGCGTCTGCCCCCTATACGAGATCGAGTTCTCGCGTGAGGGAAGCTACGAAACGCTCGCCAAGATGCTCGGTCAGAACCTTATCGAAAAATGGCCGCAGAAAAAGGTCGACTACCTGCGCCACACCTTCCTGCTCTTTAAGCGCGCCTACCTTCGCGCAGGCGGCGACCACCTGGACATTACGCCTGCCGACGCCATGCTCGTGTACCTCAATGTGTACAACCAGGACCGCCTGCTGGATACGCCGACGGATATCGTCGTAAACCGCCTGTGCAAGATTTGGCGCGAGCTGGTCATTGCCGGCAAAAATGACGAGGACAAGGTCGATCTTGTCGAAGCACCGAGCGTCGACGAGGAAGAAACGCCCGCCAAGTCCACCGCTGGCGTGCTCAACTTCTTTATGGGCAAGACCGTCTACTCGACGGCCAACCCCCTGCGCATCGCCTTTATCCATGAGTTCCCCTGTGCGACGTCGAGCTGGGACAGCCTGCACGACCAAGGGCGTCAGTATCTCGATGAGCACTTTGGCGGTATCGTGCGCACCGAGGCGTTCGAGGACTGTCACGATCCGGATGTGTTCTACGCCGCCGTGGAAACGGCTGTCAAACATGGAGCAAACGTCATCTTCTCGACCTCGCACCGCCTGATGGAATACACGCTCAGGGCTGCCGTTGAGTATCCCCGGGTTCGGTTCCTCAACTGCTCTATCGGCCTTCCCCATCAAAGCGTCCGTTCGTACTTTGGCAAGATGTACGAGGCCAAGTTTCTCCTGGGCGCCCTTGCCGCCAGCATGGCGGACAACCACCGCATCGGTTACCACGCGTCGGTCTTCGCCTCGGGCGCACTCAGCGAGATCAACGCCTTTGCGATTGGCGCCTCGCTGCTCGACCCCCGCGCGCAGGTAATCCTCACCTGGGGCGATGTGCCTGCCGGTGGTCTTGCCGAGGCCATGTGCCGCGAAGGCGTGAGCGTCATGACCGGCGCTGACATGTCAAAGTCGCTCGAAGACCCAACGGCCTACGGGCTTCACCGCTTGGTCAACGGCAAAGTCACCGGCATCGCCATGCCCGTATGGAACTGGGGCCGTTACTACGAGCTCATCGTTCGCAGCCTTCTGCACGGCACGTGGGACGAGACCAGCGACGACAACCAAGTGCGCGCCGTCAACTACTGGTACGGCATGAGCTCCGGCGTTATCGACATCCGTTACGCTCCGGGCCTACCCTACCAGACACGCAAACTCGTGCAGTTGCTCCGCAACGGCATTGTTGAGGGCTCCATCAACCCCTTTGGCGGCGAGCTCCACAGCCAGAACGGCGTGGTACAGATCGAAGGCTTCCCTCCGCTGCCGAGCACGCAGATTGTCGAGATGAATTGGCTGGCGGACAACGTGGTAGGCACCATTCCGCAGCTCGACGATGAGCCGAAAGTCCCTGCCCTATGAAAATCCTTGCCATAGCCGATACCGAAGAACGATGCCTTTGGGAGTGCTTTCGCAAGGAACGCTTTGAGGGAGTCGACCTGATTTTGTCCGCCGGCGATCTGGACCCGGACTATCTTGAGTTTTTGGTTACGGTCATCAACAAACCGCTCATCTACGTGCGCGGCAATCACGATGACCGCTACGCACGTCATGCACCGGGCGGATGTATCTGCGTAGAAGACAGCGTGTACACGTACCGAGGGATTCGCATTGCAGGCCTTGGCGGGTCCATGCGTTATCGCGACGGCGCCAACATGTACACCGAACGCGAGATGTCCAAGCGCATGCGTAAGTTGTCGCATAAGGTTAGGATGGTCGGCGGGTGCGACATTCTGCTTACCCATGCACCCGCCGCCGGTATGGGTGATCTGGACGATCTGCCGCATCGAGGGTTTGAGTGCTTTAACACGGCGCTTGAGTCCTGGGGGCCCGACTATATGGTGCATGGGCATGTACACCAAAGCTACGGTTACGATTTTCAGCGCGAGCGGCAGCATGCGTGTGGAACGACGATCATCAACGCCTGCGGCTATACGCAGTTTGAGCTCGACCAAACGCGCTACCCCATCCGTGGCTGGCAGGCAGCCTGGCTCAACTCGCAAACCATGCGCCGCGAGCTCAAACGCCACGATGCCATCGAGTCCTCAACCGCCAGAACACCCTGGTAACCACCTCAAAGGGGACGCTGTCCCCTTTGAGGTGGTTTTGATGCGATAGCAAGAAACCCGGTCCTGCACGAGGCAGAACCGGGTTTCTTTAGCAATGCTTGCTGTACTCAGGCAGTAACTAGCAGTTACTCAGCCAGGAAGTCACGCTGGACAGCGGGATCGACCTTGACGCCAGGGCCCATGGTGGAAGACACGGAGATGGACTTG
>CABSNS010000032.1:0-9614 GCA_902479105.1 uncultured Collinsella sp.
CCATCGCCGACAGCACCGTCGACACTATCCTCAAGGTGGACGAGAAGACGTTTCTCGGCAGCCGTTTCTCGTCGCCGACACTTGCCGCCTTTGACGAGCACCGCTGCGTCGCACGCGATGAACGCAACGAGCCCGCCGACTTCTTGGTGGGACTCATCTGCTTTATGTTTGAGCTCGTCTATCCAGCAAGCCGCGCGCTGGCGCGCGAACAGGGCGATATCCACCGCCTGCTCGACGCGCCCTTTGGCATTACGCGGCCCTTTACCGACCCCGCCACGCAGGCAACCTGGAGCCGCCTAAAGGACGAGATGCGCGACTGGCTGGCGCGCGCCTAGCGCTCAAGCTGGGCCAGCAGCTCCTCGACGACCTCGACGGCATCCCCAACAACCTTGTACTGGGCAGCACCAAAAATGGGGGCATCCGGGTCCTCGTTGATGGCGATAATGCACTCCGCCCCACCGATGCCGGCAAGATGCTGGATGGCGCCCGAAACACCGATACTCACGAGAAGCTTGGGCGAAACCGATACGCCGGTCTGGCCAATCTGATGGCGATACTCCAACCAGCCGGCCTCCACGACAGGTCGCGTGCAGCCAAGCTCGGCTCCCAGAGCCTCGGCGAGCCTTCGCATCAGGGGCAGATTCTTCTTGGAGCCAATGCCGCGACCCACCACGACCAGGCACTCGGCATTGGCGATCGAGGGCTGCTGTCCCCACTCCTCGGCGGGAATCGAGATCTCGACACGAGCCTTAGCATCATCCGCAAGCGATATCTGGGTGATCGTGCCAGAGCGGCCGTAGTCGAAGTCGGGAGCCTTAAAGATACCGGGGCGCACCGTTGCCATCTGGGGACGACGATTGGGGCAGACAATGGTGGCCATCAGGTTGCCGCCAAACGCCGGACGCGTCTGTTGCAGCAGTCCCGTCTCCGTATCCATCGAAAGTACGGTGCAGTCAGCCGTAAGGCCCGTCTGCAAACGCACGGCAACGCCGGGTGCCAGTTCGCGGCCAAAAGCGGTCGCACCGTATAGGATGGCCTCGGGTTTGCGTTCGGCTACCAAATCGCAAATCAAGCGGGTGTAGACCTCCGCATCGTTTTGGCGCAGGCGCTCGTCGCGACAGGCCAGGACTTCGTCGGCGCCCGCGCAAACCAGATGCTCCAGGTCACCGAGAGAACCCTCGGGGCCCATGCCGGCCAGTGCCACCAGACGGCAGCCACGAGCATCGGCAAGCTCGCGGCCCTTGCCCATAAGTTCATAGGCAACGGGAGTCACCGTATCGTGCTCGTCGGTCTGCACGAATACCCAAATGTCTCGATACGCATCGAGGTCAACCGCGCCGGCGGTCTCGTCACGCTCGATCGAGATAGCGTTGACAGGGCAGGCGTCGACGCACCCACCGCATAGGATGCAGCCGTCGGTTACGCGGGCGCATCGGCTGGGTCGTTCGCCTTCCACTACGATGCCGCCCGAGGCACAGGCGCGAACGCAGCGACCGCAGCCGACACAGGCTTCGCTATCGATAATCAGTCCGCTCATCTATGCCATCCCCTCGATAATCTTGGCAAGCTTTGCCGCCTGCTCGGACGCCGTCCCCTCAACGGCCTCGCACGTTTGGTCACGGTCGGGCACAAACGAGCGCACGACCCGTGTCGGCGACCCAGCAAGACCGCAACGCGCGGGGTCGGCGTTCACGTCGGCGGCACTGACCACGCGCACGTCCGCCTCCTCCGCCGCGCGAATACCGGCAATACTCGGCATACGCAACTGGCCAATCTCATTGGCAGTCGTCATCGCGCACGGCATCTCAAGGTACACCGTCTCCTCGCCGGCATCGCATCCGTGAACGAGCGCCAGCGAGCCACAGGTCGTAAAGCCCGCGCTCTGCACGCAGCTCACGTCGGTCACGCAGGGAATATCAAAGGCACCGGCAAGCTCGGGACCAATCTGGGCCGTATCGCCATCCACCGCCATCTTGCCGCAGATGAGCAGGTCGAAGTCCTCGTCGAGCGCCTCGATGCCGCACTTGAGGGCATAGGTGGTTGCCAGGGTATCGGCACCTGCAAAGGCGCGATCGGTCAGCAGCAGCACATCGTCGGCGCCTCGAGCGATGCAGTCGCACAGCAGCGACTCGGTCGCGGGGATGCCCATCGACACCACCGTCACGCGCACATCCATGCCAAAGCCGATAAAGTCGTCCTTCAGCGCCAGCGCGCATTCCAAAGCGCTCGCATCAAAGGGATTAATGACCGCCTGCTTGCCATCGCGCACGATGGTATTGGTCTTGGGGTCCATCTTGACCTCGGTGCTGCCCGGCACGGCCTTGACGCACACCACCATATGGAAATCGCTCATCTTCACGCGCCCCCTTTCTGGACGAGCTCATCCAAGAGCTTCTCCGAAAACAGGTTACCGCGACCCAGCTGCCCGGCAGGATCGAGCTGGAGCTTGAGCCGCGCCGACTCGACCATGGCCTCGTGACCGTACATCGTCTCCAAGAAGCCCGCCTTGATCTTGCCGACGCCGTGTTCTGCGGAGACGGCACCGCCCATGGCCGTGACCTCGGAAGCCCACTGGGCAAAGAGTTCTGCGCCGCGGCGATAATCCTGTGCATCGCGCGGCAGAATGTTCACATGCAGATGGTTGTTACCGATATGCCCCCAGGCGGCAGATTCAAGCCCACTTTCCGCCAGCGTGCGGCGATAGAGGGCGATAACATCGGCCAAGTGCGCGTTGGGCACCGACATGTCCGAACCCAGTTTGGTGATGGTGGGATCCATGCGGCGGCGCTCGTCGATAAGCATATTGACGCTCTCGGGCACCGCATGGCGGAAGAATCGCTGACACTCGCGATCGACCTCGGTGCGCGCGACCCATGTCGCATCGTCACTGCCGCCCGCAAGCTCCAGTACCCACCCCAAGTGATACAGCTCCTCAGTCGCCTGGGCTTCGTCGTCGCAGTCGAGCTCCACGTAGACACAGACCTTGGCGTCTTTGTCGAGCGCAGGCAGCGAGGCAAACGCCGTCGACTGCTCGCGCTGGCGACGTAGAATATCCAGGGCGCCAGCATCGAAGTACTCGATGGCAGCCGCATGGGACAGGACGGGACGCACAGAATCGGTGAAGGACACGGCCTTGTCTTCGCTGTCGAAGAAGCAGCTCACGCCCCAAACGACCGCGGGTGCCACCTGCAGGGCAATCTCGAGTTCGGTGATGACACCGATTGTGCCACACGCACCGATAAACAGATCGATGGCATCCATATCGTCAGCAACGAAATAGCCCGAAGCATTTTTTGTCTTGGGCATGGTATAGCCGGGAAGATCGAGCTCGAGTGTACGGCCCGCTGCCGTCACGAGCGACAGGTGGCGGCCCTGGGCAAAAGCCTCGCCGCGCCGAAGCTCAAGCAAATCGCCATCAGCCAGCACGACGTGGAGTCCCGTGATATGTGGGCGCATGGGGCCGTAGGCGTAGCTGCGGGCACCGGAGGCGTTACATGCCGCCATGCCGCCCAGACAGGCAGACGCCTCGGTGGGATCGGTGGGAAAAAACTGCTCGGGAGGCTCTTGGAACTCCTCGTAGGCCTCAAGCGATGCCTGGTCCCAACCAGCGGTCGGCAGCACCTTCTTGCTCAGCTGCTTGCGCAGCTCCGAGAGCACAACGCCCGGCTCCACGCGCAGCAGAAATTGGCCTTGTTCATCGCGGCGAAGGCCCAAATAGCGATTCATACGGGAAGTATTGAGGATATGCCCGCCGTGGGGCACGGCGCCGGCGGCAAGGCCGGTTCGGGCGCCCTGAACCGTTACCGGAACACGCTCGGCATGGAGCTTTTCCAAAATGGCACGGACCTCGTTTTCCGTTGTCGGAAACGAGATGCTCGAGGCCTCGCCCGATGCGCGAGACTCATCGCGGCCATACTCTTCGAACTCGTCGGTGAAGGGTTTGATGGTTGCAGACACGCGAACTCCCCCTTTAGCTAACTACAGTGTTTGCAGGGAGATGTTACCGCATCGTTTCGTCGACGTGTTCGAGACCGTCTCCATAATTGGCGTTTTTTACGTTCGTGCAATTCGGCGAGCGGCTTGATTTCCTCGGCAGGCGATGCTTTTGACACATATGGCCCCGCCGTCGCCGACCGCGCGATTGTCGCTCGAAAAAAGTTGGAGTATTTTTTGCCGCCTTTTACCTGCGGAGACGCCAATCCGTCAAGCATTTGGTCAGAAATTGGTCAAGTAGCGGCTGATAAGGTCGGCGTCGACAGCCAAAACCGATAGAAGTTTTGGCCCAGAAGCAGGGAGGTTCCCATGGCATATTACTGGCCCCAGTACGGCATCGCCATCGAAGTCGACGACGATCCCCATCTCCTGCCTTTCGACGAAGAGGCATTCCCCGATACGACGGTCTACCACGTTACCACCGATGTGATCTGCGACCCCGAGTCGTTCTCGGCGCTCGCCCACCACATCGCGCATATCCACGACATCGAGCTCCCTCCCGACTTCGACGAGCTCGTCTACTCGCGCCGTCTGATGCTTCACATGCTCTTTGGAGCGGACCCGTCCACCTTTGCGCGCGTCTATACCGCCAAGGATGCCGCATGAGCGCGAAGAAGCCACCCCACTTTGCAGGCCTGGGTCGTCGCAAGAAGCTCATCGTTGCCTGCTTGGCCATCGTCTGTGCCCTTGTCGCCGTAGGACTATACGTTTGGCAGTCGCAGCCCGTACCCGAGGCGGGCGCTTCGGTTACGACGGCCGAGGGCAAAACGCGCCAGGAAATCCAAGATGAGCTCGACGCCATCGTCCGCGACAACATGATGACGATTTCGGTCGCGCCGGTCGCTCAGCTGCAGGAGGACGGCAAACTGCGCGTCAACGTGCAAAACGTCCAAGACAATAAATTTCCCCAGCGATTCCGCGTCATCCAAAACGACGAGACCATGTACGAATCCGGTGTGGTCGAGACCGGCAAGACAATCGAGACGTGCCCCGCCGGCGACATCAAAGAAGGCGAGGCGTACATCGAGATCCAGGCACTCGATGCAAAGACCCTCGACAGCCACGGCAATCCGACACGTGTCAAGGTACGGGTTGAGCAAACCGAGAACTAGCCTTCCGGCCGACACGGCACCGCATGCAATTCACCAGCATTCGTCCAATCATCGCGGGGACGGCCCGCGGCGAATAGAAAGGAACGACCATGGACATCACCAGGAACATGAACGGAGCCAGAGCGCTCGTCGTGGGCGCGGGGCTCGCGCTCGCAATGGGCGCCGCCCCGACGCCAGCTATGGCAGCCGGGCGCGTTGGAACCACGAAAGTAATGGTCAGGACCGAGATCGACAACGTTGAGTTCAAAGTTCCGACGGTTATTCCCTTCGTCGCCAAGGCCGACGGCACGCTTCAGGGCCCCTCAGAAGACGCGACCACCATCGACAATCATTCGGCCTACGGCATCCATGTCACCAACATGAAGATCGACGCCATGAACACCTGGACCATTGCCGCCGACGCCAAGGCCGGAACCGCGCAGAACTCCATCGACTTTAAGGTCGGCCCCGACGGCGCGCTCCAGAACGCCAGCGCCGCCGCGCAAGGGACGGGCCTCGATCTTTCCAAGAATGCAGCCTTCGACATGGGCTACCAGGGCATTGCCGGCGGCACGGACAAAATCAAGCTCAAGACAAGCGGAAACGTCGCCCGCGTCACGCGCGACATCTTCCGCGTAACCGGCGAAGGCGATCAGGTTGCGACGATCACCTGGACGGTCGAGCCCGGTGCGCACACGGCATAAGGCCGTCGCCCTGGCCGCCGCCGTCAGCATCCTAGCGTTTGGGCCAGCCATGGCCTTTGCCCAGCAAGAACAGGCGCAGGCCGCCACGCAAGTGACGGTCGACCTCTCGGAGCTCGACCGCGGCGACCGCGAGGAACCGTTGGCGCAGACAGGCGACAGACGATGGCTCTTGGCAGCAGGCGCCACAGCAGCAGGCGCGGGAACCGCCGGCCTCGGTCTGCACATCAAACGCAGCCAGAAACAAAACACGGACAGGCCGCACTAAATTAGCTAAGGAGACCCCATGGCATCGAAGAACCTTTTGCCCGTCGTCGCACTCTGCGGCGCGCTCGCAACCGGAACGCCTGTCGCCGCTTGGGCGACTCCCGTCATGGCAGACTCCTTACCAGTAGCCCTAAGTTCCGCACCAAATCCGTCGAGCGCCATTGCGTGCGAGCGTTTTTCGATCGCACAGGCCGTGATCTCAACCTCGGGATGCCTTCGTCGTAATACGGACGGCTCGATAGTCGTGGATATCAAGCGTTCGAACAAGGCAAACGGCTCCCAGGCGGGGTGCGCCGTCTGCACGTGGCGCTCGGTTGTGCTCGATGCAGATGGCGATCCATGCAATTTAGAGCTGCGCATCGACATCGCTTCGGTCGATGACTCGGCGAACGGAGCGAAGGTCGCCTTCGACGGTGCGTTTTTCGAGAAAGGAGGCGGTATATGTCTGGGCTGCGCCGCCGCGAATGCAGACGATGCGCAGCCCACCCTCTCATTCACGGCATCGTTGCGGCTGACCAAAGCCGGTACCGATGTTATCGCGGCGGGAGAAGCGTCCCTGCTGTTCTACGCCGTCAGCACCAAAGACACAGACGCTCATTTCGAGAAGCCAGCCGGATCACTCAGCCTTACACGAGGGATAGAGGCAGGCCCTATTGAAATCGATGCCCACGCGCAAAGCAGGCAACGCATTCTTGCCGACCCGGCGCTTCTCGAAATGGAGTGGAACGGATCCGGAGCCATCGGAATTCTCCCCTCCGCGTTTGACGCCAAGACGCTCCCCCCAAACGACGAACCCATCAACGCAACCATACAAGAAGAGAGCGCGGACAAAGAAGCAGGTGCGGGCGACACGCCGTCGCCGACAAACAGCGTCCCAGCTTCTCTCGAAGCGCCGAATGAGCCCGCTGCCGATCCAAACAATCCCGAGCTCGCAGACAGTCTGGGACTTGCTGATCCTCAAGAGATCGATGAAGGCAACTGCTGCGTGCTTGCCGCGCTCGACCACACAGAGGTCGTCGACGCTGCGAACATCGAAGTTGCCGCCGCCAATCAGCCCGTCCGCAAGTCAGCCATCATCGCATTTCCTGAATCCATCGAAGTCGTCTTTTTGCCATCGGGCGAGGTCGTGGCCCCAACACTGCTCACCTTGTTGGGCGCCAAGAATACTCGAAACGAAATTAAAAAGGTCACGGTTGTCGACCCTGCAACCACCGCCAAGCTGCGTTTATACGCCGTTGCTCCAGACGGAGGCAAGACCTTAGAATTCGATGGTGACACACTCCTAGCCTGGCGACGTCTGGACATTATGCAAGACGTCTCGTATCAGATCGAACTCGAAGGGTTTGATCGTGCCCGCGATGCCAATATCATTGCCGCGGCTATTGAATCCCCACAGCGGCTTATGACACTGCGCTTTGAATACTATCCCTATGTCCCGACAACCACCTGAGGCTTAAATGCTGCGCGTCGTTGCTAATGCCACTTATATAACGTATTAGATGAGTCGCGATGTACCTCGCATTCCACTCTGCTACGATTGCCACGTTGGCATCAATACGGGAGGGCTCATGCCGGGCTTGGGAACAATCATCAACGTTGTGCTTTTGATTGCGGGCGGTCTTTTGGGATTAGCGGGCGGCCGCTTCATTACACCGCGCATCCAAGACACGCTCATGAAAGCATCGGGGCTGTGCGTCCTGTTTATCGGCCTTGGCGGCACCATGCAAAAGATGCTCCTTATCGATGGGAAGGCGCTGGCGACCACCGGTACCACCATGCTCATCGTCTCATTTGCGGTCGGTTCGCTCATCGGCGAGGCCGTCAACTTGGAAGCCGCCATCGAGAACCTTGGCGAATGGCTCAAGCGCAAGACTGGCAGTGAGGGCGATAACGAGTTCACCAACGCTTTTGTCTCGACTTCACTCACCGTGTGCATTGGCGCCATGGCCATTGTGGGATCGATCCAGGACGGCCTGCTCGGCGACTGGTCAACGCTTGCCCTCAAGGGCGCACTGGACTGCATCATCGTCTGCACCATGACGGCCTCGCTTGGCCGCGGCTGCATCTTCTCGGCCCTGCCCGTCGCCGTGTTCCAGGGGACGATCACGTTGTTTGCCGGCGCGCTCTCCCCCATCATGACCACAGCGGCCCTCAACAGCCTTTCGCTCGTAGGCTCCATGCTCATCTTCTGCGTCGGCGTCAACCTCATCCGTCCTCAGACCTTCCGTACGGCCAATATGCTTCCCTCCGTCGTCATCGCCGTCATCTACGCCCTCCTGTTCTAAATCTATCTACGCAGCAGTATCTCGAACACCTGTTTGATGCTGTGCTATGATATGAGGTCACCGAAGCTGCGTTAGGAGAGGAGAAGCGGTGGCCGACCAGGACATCAAAATGCTCATCGAGCGCATTATGGCCGAGGCTCGGACCCATCAGTCCGCCCGTTTCTCAAACGAAATCTACGCAGACGAGCCGATTCTCAAAACCGGCCGACAGATGCAGAATTTCCTCCCCGACCAGTACCGCAAAATGCGCGAGATATCGCGCTGGCAGGATGACCCCAAGGGCGGTGCGGGCCGCTGGCTTTCGGAAGCCGAGCTTTTTTACCGCCAGGGCCTGCTGATGGCCGACTTTGAGGACGACTGTCCCTACAACGGCACCTTTAAGTCGTACTTTCCCACCTACAACGCCATGAGCGACCGGCAGCTGCGCGGCTACTTTACCTGGCGTGCCCAAGTGCGCCGCGGAACCGTCGAGGAAACGTCTACGTCCTTTGCCTTCCTGTATCTCTATGAGCTGATCTGCGGCATCGGCGTTGATGACCCGCTCGATGGCTTTAGCAAGATCAAGGCCTTTTGGGATGCCTACCGTGCCTTCGAGCCCGGCATCGACCGGTTTGCACGCGTGTGGCTGCAAGATTACGCCGTGTTCCACGGGCTCGACCCCAAGCTGCTTCGCGACTCTAAAACCGTCATGCTCGATAACGCCCTTATCGAGCTGCGGCGTGCGGCTCGAGACCTTGCGCCTGCACCGGCACCGTCCGGGCAGGCCCCCAAGCGTCGCAAGAACTCCGAGCCCACGCTCCCCCTTCCGCCCGATGAGGTGCGCGAGGAGCGACTCATGGCCGCCATCAACGCCCTCTCCACGTACAACCTAAGTAACTCGCGGCTCGACCGCAGCCACCACCGCGATCTGCGCCACGTGGCATGCGCCGTGTATGTCCGTATGGCGCGCTACTATGACACGCACCGAAAGACCGGCATCGTAGCGAGCTTGTTTGGGGAGGAGACGGCCATGCCCTACACCATGTTTGCCTCGGCCGTATTCTTTGCGCCCGAGCGCCACGAGGACTGCGAATACCGCCTGGATCCTATCCATATCTACCGTTGCCAAAACGGCTTTTGGGAATGCATGCGTATCCACGGCAGCAGGCAAAAGAGCAGCAAACTCGGCGAAATGATGCGCGCCTGCGACCAACGCCTACGCCTGGCGCTGGACCCCGCCCACCCCCTAAAGGAGGAGAAGGTCCCCAAATATCTGACCAAGATCATCGATGACGAGA
>CABSNS010000033.1:0-9487 GCA_902479105.1 uncultured Collinsella sp.
TATAAGAGACAGCCTGATCCCGCTGACCGGCGTCACCCTGCCCTTTATGAGCCAGGGCGGCTCCTCGCTGCTGGCAAGCTTTATCATCGTCGCGCTCCTGCTACGCGCCGGTGACGAGGCGACCGGACGCGAGGCAGAGCTTACCGGCACCGGCACCATGGCCGCCATCACCGATGATCAGGTCGCATCGGCCGCCGCCCCGACGGGCACACGCTTTGCCACCTCGTCTTCCTACGGCAGCGGTAGCCATTCCGTCGGCTCGCGCATGCGCCGTCGCCTGCTCGACACGCCTGAATCCGGTGTGCTCGGCCGCGTTGCGCTTGCCAACCGTCTAACCCGCGCGGTGCTCGCCTTTACGGCGCTGTTCGCCATCCTTATCGGCAACCTCACCTATGTCCAGGTCATCAAGGCCAAGGACTATCAGGACATGCCGACCAACAACCACACCATCGCCCGCTCCAAGTACATCCAGCGCGGTTCCATCATCACGTCCGACGGCGTGACGCTGGCCGAGTCGCTGCAGCAGGAGGACGGCACCTACGTACGCTCCTACCCCAACGGTAACTTGGCAGCGCACGTGGTTGGCTACGTGAGCCAGCAGTATGGCACCACCGCCATCGAGAGCGTCATGAACGACACGCTCACCGGTTCTAAGGACTACTCCAGCTGGAACAACGCCATCGCGTCGCTCGCGGGCCAGACCCAGCCGGGCAACACCGCCAAGCTCACCATCGACTCGCGCATCCAGACGGCGGCCGAGCAGGCACTCAAGGGCTTTAAGGGCGCTGTAGTGGTCATCGACCCGCGTACCGGCGCGGTGCTCGCATGTGCCAGCTCGCCCACCTACGACAACACCAACATCGATGCCCTGCTGCAGACGGGCGGCGGCGAGGACGGCTCCATGTACAATCGCGCCATGGACGCGCTGTACACGCCGGGCTCAACGTTTAAGGTCGTTACGCTTTCCGCGGCACTCGAGACCGGTACCGCCAGCCTTACCAGCACCTACCAGGCGCCCGGCTCCATGGACATCGGCAACGCACCGGTCACCAACTATGCCAACGAGAGCTACGGCACCATCAGCCTGCAGCAGGCCTTTGCCGTGTCCTCCAACGTCGTCTTTGGCCAGGTGGCAAACGAAGTTGGCGCAAACACGCTCGTACAGTTTGCCAACGCCTTTGGCTACGGCCAAAAGCTCGGCCAAGACCTGACCTCCGCGGCCTCCATCATGGCCGACCCGTCGCTCATGACCGAGTGGGAGACCGCCTGGGCCGGCGCCGGCCAGCCTGTCGGCATGGACCACACGCCCGGCCCGCAGACCACCGTCATGCAAAACGCCGTGATTGCCGCCGCCATCGCTAACAGCGGCGTGGTCATGGACCCGTACTTTGTAGCCCAGGTACTCGCCCCGGACGGAACCGTGGTCAAGACCACGCAGCCCCGCTCGCTGGGTCAGGCCGTCAGCTCCGCCACGGCCGACCAGGTCAAGCAGGCCATGCTTGCCGTCGTCCAGTCCGGCACCGGCACCGATGCCCAAATCCCCGGCGTCAAGGTCGCCGGCAAGACCGGCTCGGCCGAGACCGGCGGCACCAACGTCAACTCGATGTTCGTTGGCTTTGCACCTTACGATTCACCCACGGTCGCCATCTCGGTGGCCTTGGAGGATTTCGACAAGCATGACGTCAAGGCCGCCAAGATCGCCGGTATCGTCCTGACCGCGGCGCTTGCCGCACAGGGAGCGTGATGCCCATGATCGAATCGGACACCCGAGGCGCGCCGCGGCCTAAGGGTTAGCGGCAACGCGTCACACGGCCCCAGCGGCCACATCGTAGGTACTACACACATCGTTGAGCGAATAGTTATGTTAGGAGCAGGAATGGAACAGAGGGTCCTCGGGGGAAGATACCTCCTCAAGGATAAGGTGGGAACAGGCGGCATGGCGACCGTCTACCGTGCACAGGACCAGGTCCTCGACCGCACGGTAGCCGTCAAGATCATGCTGCCGCAGTATGCTGGCGACGCAACCTTCGCCGCACGCTTTAAGCAGGAGGCCCAGGCAGCAGCCGGTCTCTCCTCACCCTATATCGTGGGCGTCTACGATTGGGGCAAGGACGGCGACACCTATTACATCGTCATGGAGTACCTGCGCGGCACCGACCTTAAGAGCGGCATCAAGAGCCACGGCGCCCTCGACCCCAAGAAGGTCGCCCAGATCGGCTCGCAGATCAGCTCCGCGCTTTCGGTCGCCCACAAGCACGAAATCATCCACCGCGACATTAAGCCGCAGAACATCATGGTGCTGCCCGACGGCAACATCAAGGTGATGGACTTTGGCATTGCGCGCGCCAAGAACAGCCACCTCACGCAAGACAACAACGTGCTGGGAACCGCCCACTACGTCAGCCCCGAGCAGACCCGCGGTCAGGACCTCGGCCCCACCTCGGATATCTACTCGCTGGGCGTCGTGATGTACGAGTGCGCCACCGGTCGCGTTCCCTTTGACGGTGACGACGCTATCTCGGTCGCACTCAAGCAGGTCAACGAGCTGCCTATTCCGCCGAGCCAGATCAACTCCGGTGTCGACGCCGACCTTGAGCGCATCATCCTCAAGTGCATGGAGAAGGACCCCGCAAACCGCTTCCAGACCGCCGACGAGCTGCGTCAGGTGCTCAACAGCTACCTGTCGGGCCGTGCCGTCAACGTCTCGGAGCCCACGCGCATCATCGGTGCCCCCGGTGAGTTGGGCGCCACCAAGACTCGCGAGCTTTCCGATCAAACGCGCGCCATGGTGCGTCCCGTCTCGGGCGTAAGCGGCCAGAATACCGCCCGTAGCTCGGTTTCGGGCTCCACCGGCTCCTACGAGATCGAAGAGCCCAAATCCAACAAGAACAAGATCATCGCCGCCGTGGTGGCAGCCGTTGCCGTCGTCGGCATCGTGGTGGCCTTTGCCACAGGACTCTTTGGCGGCGAGCAGGTCACCGTGCCCGATGTGCTGGGCAAGGACCAGCAGACTGCCGTCGAGCTGATCAAGGAAGCCGGCCTCGAGGTCGGCACCATCGACCAAAGCTACAACGACGATGTCGACGAGGGCAAGGTCGCCGAGCAGACACCCAACGGCAACACCAAGAAGGCCAAGGGCACCAAGGTGAACCTGGTAATCTCCAAGGGCCCCAAGCCCTCCGAAAAGGTTGAGGTTCCCAAACTTGTCGGCCTGACCAAGGACCAAGCAGAAGCCGCACTGGCAAGCGTTGGCCTGAAGGGCAACGCCTCCGAGGAGGCCAACGAGGCTGATGAGGGCCAGGTCTTTGAGCAGGGCACCGAAGCCGGTAAGGAAGTCGCGAAGGGCACGACCATCTCGTACAAGGTCTCGAGCGGGTCGGATACCACGTCCGTCCCCGACCTGACCGACATGACCGAGGCCCAGGCGCGCAACGCCCTCGATATGGCAGGCTTTGGCGTCGACGTGAGCTACCAGGAGAACGACTCGGTTACCGAGGGCACCGTGATCAGCTGGAACCCCAGCGGCAAGCAGAAGCCCGGCGCCACGATTACCGTCGTCATTGCCAAGAAGTCCGGCAAGGCCACCGTCCCGGGCAACCTGTACGGCAAGAGCATTTCCGCCGCCGTTACCGCGCTCAACAACGCCGGTTTCTATAACATTGGCTTCTGTGACCAGAACGGCAATCCCGTAAGCGGTAACGAGGATGCCACCGTTACGGGCGTCTCCCCCACTGGCAAGCAGTCCACCGACAGCACGATTACGCTGACGGTCGCACTTTCTGGTTCGGGCTCGGGCTCGGGCACGAGCACGGGCGACGATTCCGGTACGACCAACTAGTCGCCACCCCACCGCTCATCACGGCTCTCGCCGCAAACATATTCGCTCACAGGCGCCCGCTTGCTCCCCCAGCAAGCGGGCGCTTTCTTTATCTGAAGCAGCGAATACTACGGCATGCCTTAAACCAGAAGAGCCCGGCACCATAGCGGTACCGGGCTCGATATTCCTCTGGTGCCCCCGGGCGGATTCGAACCGTCGACACCCGCTTTAGGAGATATGATTTAATGCTACCCCCTACCATTCATCAAGCATCATTGAACAGCATATAACCGCAGATAAACATAGCAGTTTGTGTCTTTTGCCTCCGGTAGCTGCGCCTACGCTTTTACAAACATATTACTAACAGCTTTAGCTAAACTGCACTCAATGAATTGTTGAAAACTATTCAAAGAAACGGAGCGCAAAGATGACAGAACAGCCACTAATTAGCGGAAGAGGCACGTGTTGGAAAGACAAGAGATCACCTAACACCTATCGCTATTATTTTTCCCTTGGAGTCAAGGACCCTAAGACGGGGCGCTACAAACGATCCCCAACTTATACAGTCCGTTGCAAGACTAAAACAGAAGCTAAGGCTGCAATGCAGGCCAAGCTGGCTGAAATCAACTCCTCTGGCACGATCACTAAAACTAAAAAGCCCACTTTGCTTGCGTCCTACTGCTGGGCCTTTCATGAAAATAGGGACACCGAGCTTGCGCCAACGAGCTATGAAAGAGAAGCGTACGATTGCAGGCATATCGAAGACCTATTCGGTGCGTTTCAGACAATTGAGGGGCTAACTCCCGATCTAATCGAAGAAACATATGCCGAAGCTCGTCGTACGGGAAAATACAAACCATCAGAGCTTGTACGAATCAATGCGAAACTGCGTCAGATTTTGTCGAATGCAGTCGCAAAGAGAATAATTGACCGAAACCCCTGCGCTACCGTTCATGTTCGCAGACCACGCAACAAAAGAGAATCACTGACAATCGACCAAGTAGCTACCCTATGCACACATCTTCAACACATTGAGCTCACCGCCGAAGCTGTTGGTACACTAGTACTAGTGTATACGGGTATGCGGAAAGGCGAGATGCTGGGCCTCGAATGGCGCGATTGGGACCCTGCCAATAAAACCTTGAAAATTGACAGGCAGTACACCAACGACCATGAACTGAGGGCACCCAAGTCACAAGAAAGCCAACGCAAAATCCCCGTTGGAGAAACCTTGGCCGAACGTCTTCAATCATGGTCAGCCATACAAAAAGAGCTCCTGGCCTCTCTGGGGCTATCCCAGACTGGCAGCACTCCCATCATTAGCGATATTGCTGTCGAGCAAGGGATCCCTACTGTCTGTCACATGAAAAACTACATCTTCAAGCATTGGTTTCGCGATTTCGCAGTTAGCTGCAATCTTGGAATCTATGAGCCGAACAATTCGACTGGCGGAAAACTATATAAGGGCATCTGCCCGCATCAGCTCAGGCATTGTGTAAGCACTTTTATGCTGGCGAACGGATCGGACGTTAGAAGCGTGCAAGGTATTCTTGCCCACGCGGACCCCAATATCACGCTCAAAACGTATACAAGCCTCGTTCAACAATCAGAAATAAAAGCAGTTAAAGGCTACGAAGCCTTCATCAACGCCTATATACAGAGAAGCGAGAAATAGCATGTTTTTCATTCATCGTTTATTTCATAATATTACGGTACTATAATACCGTTTCCGCAGGTAGATGCTTTATTTGATTGACATCTAATGCGTTTTAATACATGCTAAAGCTGTCAGATGGCTACGCATGTAGTCATAGAAACCGGCCCCCCAAGTGCTTATGAACCTGGTACGTCTTACAAGCACAGGGAGGGCCCTCATTGAAAGGATAGCTCATCATGGCTACTCCAAAGATTAGCACTCAGGCGTCCACACCGACTTTCCCCACTGGTGCCGCTCAGTGCGATCGGTTGCTCCGCGTTAACGATATCCGCGAACTCACTGGCTGGAGCGAAAACACCGCACGCAAGTTTATGCGAGAGTCCGGCAAGCTCATCCAGATCCATCGCTCTAATTACATGTTTGAAAGCTCGTTCTACGAGCTTTTCAAGCAGCTTGAAGGTCGTACCGCCCACCTTGATTAGGTGGTAAACATGAGCGAGCTTCCGTCGATTTCCGACATATTTAGCGATGATGCTACTGAGCAACGAGAGATTACGGGAAAAATGGATAAGGCTATTTTTATTTCAGTGCCCGAGTGGGCGTGCTGCGTCACCACCGTTGCCGCCGAGCGTCTCATCCTCGGCCTTGTATGGAAGTTTGGAAAACCTTCCAAAAACAAACGGCCCATGGGCTTCTGCGCTAAAAGCAAATGGATTGAGGATCACTACCGCCTGAGTAAGAACACGATATCCCGGGCCTATACCTCTCTGAAGGATAAGGGGTATATTCAAAAAGTTGGTGATGGCAGCTGGATGCTTAATTACGCCGCAATCTACCGCGCCGCGATTGAAAACGCTTGGGAGCCTTCGAAACTTTAAGCCCACAAACCGACTATCGAGGTCGTGAGAGTCGGTCACCGTCAGGATGCCCACAAGAACATGCCGCGGATGTAAAATGAAGCAGGGTCGAACCGAAACAGTTCCCGGACAATTGGCGTCCGGCCAGACACTTCGATTCGACCCTTTCTCATGCCTGCATCTAAAATACTCCCACAATCATTCTCGACATCTTTAACGCCCTCACCTCCTGCCACCAACACGTCGTAGACGCTATTTACAACGAATCGATATGGCCGCCCGTTCTTTAAGGCACGTGTTACCATGAAAACGTGCGGTATTTCTCCAACCGAAAACCTGCGTGAACGCATGACTTGAGACGCCTTTTAGAACTCACCGATCGCAGGGCGAACACAAATCAACAGCGGCCGTGCATTGTTCCCAGCCATATGGCATGGCGGAGCCATGCCCGTTGTTGATTGGAGTGCCGCACCATGGCAGACGAGAAGAAAATCAGGGAGATCTACGGCGTGAAGTCCGTCCTCGAGGAGGCCGCCGAGCGGATCGAGGCGACGTGGCGGGAGAAGCTGCTGCGCGAGACGGGCGACCTCAGAACCGAGAACGCGCTGCTCAGGGCCCAGCTCGACGAATTCAACCGCAAGCTCGTCGAGGCGAGAGACCGGAACGAAAGACTTGAGGCCGACTGCAATGAGCGGGTCGCCTTTATCGAGGAGAAGTTCGAACTCGATACCGCGAGCCTCGAGCTCGAGAACAACGAGCTCCACGCCGCGAGCGTCAGGTACCTCTCCCGTGCTAAGGGCCTCGGCAGGCAGGTCGTCCAGCTCCATGCCGAGGCCGTGGCCATGGTCGATGAGATCGAGCGCCTGCGCGGCGAGCGTGACGCCGCGCTGAAAGCCCAAGCCGAGTTGAACGACGCACTCCTGGCCCAGCGCGACCTGATGGCCGAGCTCGCCGCCCTCAAGGACCGCCTTGCCGCCTCCGAGCAGCGGGCGGCCGTGGCCGAGGCCAAGGTCGAGGTCATGACCCAGATGAAGGACGAGTAGCCCCGCGCTTCTCCTGTCAGGCTGCTGATTTCTAGGAATCTTCTAGAGCGCTTCCAGAAGGTTCCTAGAACCGGGCGCAGCATCTTCGATCGGCACGATGTCTCGGTAGATCAGGCGATGTCTGTCGTCGCGCCATTCGTCGCCGTGATAATGTCCGAAGAACCAGGCTCGGTAGCCGAGCCGCCCGTCGAGCTCGCCAAGGAATCGTTGCAGCCGGTCGCCTCGATACTCGCGCCCGCGCTCGCGGCACAGCACCTCAGCAAGGGCAGCAGGAGCCTCGTGACTCACCACGTAGTCGACCCTCCAGCCTACGCGGTCGAGCGAGGTGCGGCAGCACCCCATCTCCTCCTCGCTCGGCATCTCCTCGGGCCACCAGCTCCTCCCCTCCCTGCGATACTGCCTGTCGTTGCTCGCGGCGCCGCCCATGGTAAGGACCGTGGTTCCCGCGATGTCGAATACCCCTCCGCGCATGAGGTGCAGCACGTGCGGTCGCGCCTCATGGACGAGACCGCCGCTCCACTCCCGCACCGGCAGTTCTGCCAGGGCGTGGTGGTTCTCATGGTTGCCGTCTACGAAACACGTGGTCCAGGGCTTCGACTCGAACCAGTCGAGCCAATACCTCTCAGCATTCGAGCCGTCCCAGACAAAGCCGAAGTCGCCGGCCACGATCACCGTGTCATCGCGCGTCAGCGTCCGGCCCAGCGGCCAAGACCTGAAGGCGAATCTGCTGGCCCCGTACTCGGCCCTGCCGTGGACATCGCCTGTCACATAGACCGTCATCAGTACGCGCCCCACGGCAGGAGTTTGTCCCCGAGCCCCACGATCCGGTCGTACAGCACGGTATGACGTTCGTCCGGGTTGCCGTCTCGGTGAAAATGTCCGTAATACCAGCGCTTGTAGTCCAGGCGGTCCTCGAGCTCGTCGAGGAATCCGGTCAGCCGGTCCACATCGGGGCGTTCCCAGCCTGGGTCCGGGTAGAGCGTCGGCGAGAGCATGCGCGTGGCGCAGGTATGGGTGATGACGCAGTCGACCTTCCAACCGACCTCGTCGAGCCTTGCCCGCGCGGTATCGAAATCGCGCTCGTCCGGGAGCTCCTGAGGCCACCAGCTGGAACACGGCACGCGGTATTCCCTGTCCACGCTCGTGGCACCGCCCATGGTGAAGACCGTCGAACCGTCGAGCTCAAAGACCTCGCCGCGCGTCAGGCGCCGAATAGACGAAGTATCCGACAGGCGTTGCGTCAGCCCGCCGTGCCACGGTTCCATGGGACGCTCCTCCCAGTGGTCGAAGCGCTCGTGGTTGCCGTCGACGAACAGTACCGTGTAGGGGCGCGACTCCAGCCAGGCGATGTCGGCGCATTCCTCGGCAGAAAAGTCCCACGGAAAGCCAAAGTCACCGGCAACGACGAGATAGTCGTCGCCGGTAAGGCTATCGCCGAGCTCCCAGTCGCGGAGCTTTTGCATGTCGAGCCCACCGTGGATGTCGCCCGTCACATAGACCGTCATCGGATCGCCTCTTCCCTCTTGTACGCCGCCAGCTCGCGCTCGACCTGCCTGTCGCCGGTCTCGTTGACCCACCAGGGCCATTTCACCCGGCCGCACGGCTCGCCGACCCCGGCGAACCATTCCCTCAGCCCGTCGAGGCTCACCGGGGAGTGCCCGTTGGCGTCGCAGCCCACGTCGTAGCGCAGGAGCCCCTGCTTGCGGTTGAACTCGTTGTACGCGCCGCCGCTGCTGTGGATGTGCCCGTGGAGGTGCCACGATCCATGGCTCATGCCCTGCCAGTCGGCCATGGGGTAATGGCACAGGACGATCTTCTGCCCGTCGATCTTGAGCACGCAGATCGGCGGTTCCACGGTGAACGCGCCCTCGACCGCCGGCTGGGTCCAGTCCTTGTCGTGGTTTCCCGGGACGAGGTGGATGCGCCTGCAGGCGATCCGCTTGCGCAGCCCGTAGGCGTCCTGGGCGGTCATCTTGAATGAGAAATCCCCCAGGATGTAGAGCTCGTCATCCACGGCAACCCTGCCGTTGATGTTGTCGACGATGGCGTCGTTCATCTGCCAAATCGTCTCCCACGGGCGGTCGGTGAACTTCAGCACGTTCTCATGCCCGAA